>CAJWSQ010000085.1 GCA_913045895.1 uncultured Flavobacteriales bacterium
GTTGCATGATTATTTTATGGATCTTTACTTAAATATTTTTTCTATCTCCAAATAAAATTTTGCATGGAGGTGTACTATCTCCAAATAAAATTTTGGACAGAGATATACTATCTCCAAATAAAATATACCAGGGAGATATACTATCTCCGAATAGAGGCAGGCTTAACTAAAAGTTGAAAAGTATGATATGAAAAGTCAGAAAAATTCAGGTCAATCGTATAAACGGTGATAGAGTACTAGCCCGTCTCAGAAAAAGGTGGAGCGGGTATAATATGGTTAAAGAGAGTGTAAAATGAGATTTTACCAAAAGTTGTATTGAATATATCTCATATGAAAATGAACCTGATATTTCTATAACAACCGTACTTCTTTGAAAATACCATTGTTGTTCACTTTGGGTGGCGTGTTTAACTCTAAATATTCTCTCGATTTTCATATAGGCCCTTACGCTCAAAAGGCAACTCATGATGAATTCACGTATATCGATTTTAGACAAAAGAATGTATACACTGACTGGAATTATGGCTTACACATAGGTTTGCATTTTTTGTATAAAATTGATGAGCATATTGGTTTTGGTGTGCATTATATGGGCATGTCTGATTTAACAACCATTGAGGCCTCAGGAGGTTTGGCAAATCCAGACAAACAACTCACAGAAAAACAAAATTCCGTAGGATTTAGTACTCAATTTAGTTTCTAATATCAATAAACAATTGATGTTTGGAGCCTGTTAGCTTTGTATGAATCAATTCATACAAAGCTGGGCTGATGCAGCTTACACATGTATTGGCTTTTTCTGGATGGCTTTATGGGCATTTGCACTCGGATACCTAATTAGCAGTATGATACAGGTTTTTGTTACCGAAGATCGGATGCAAAAAACCATGGGAAAAGATAACTTCAAGTCTATTTCACTAGGTACATTTTTTGGTTTCATCAGTAGCTCATGTAGTTTCTCAGCTTTAGCAACAACCAAATCTCTTTTTCAGAAAGGTGCTGGATTTATTGCCTCCATTGCGTTCTTACTCGCATCAACCAACTTGGTTATTGAATTGGGAGTAATCATCTCCATATTTTTAGGTTGGCAATTTGTTGTTGGTGAATATATTGGTGGGATTCTACTCATAATAATCAGTACAGTTTTAATCAAACTGTTAAAGCCAAATAAATTGATTGAAAAGGCTAAAAGAAATTTAGAACATGAGAATGACCAAATGGGTGATATGCACCATCACGGGATGTCTCAACAAGAGCCCAAACAAGACAAATTATCTTCCATTCACAGTTGGCACAAAGTAGGAAAGCAATATGGCATGGAGTGGAATATGGTATGGAAAGATGTTACCATCGGGTTTACCATTGCGGGAATCGTTTCTGCTTTCGTTCCAGATGGCTTTTTCCAAACCTTATTCATCGATTCGGGTACAGCAAATACTGATTTAGGATTCTTTACATTATTAGAACATGTTTTGGTTGGACCAATTGCTGCCTTTATCACTTTCATAGGCTCAATGGGTAACATCCCTTTAGCAGCCTTGTTATATGATCATTCAGTGAGTTTTGCCGGAGTTATGGCTTTTATTTTTAGTGACTTAGTTGTGTTTCCTGTATTACGTATTAATGCCAAATACTACGGATGGAAAATGTCATTATTCATCCTTTTCCTGTTATTTACCTCACTCATTATTACCTCACTTCTGCTCCACTATGGTTTTGCAGCCTTTGATTTATTGCCTCAAGGAAACATTCATTCCGTTCAAAAAAACGACCCATTTAAAATCAATTACACTTTTTTCCTAAATATTGCATTCATGGTTATTTCAGGAGTTTTGATGTACTGGAGTTTCACCAAAAAAACAGGACACGTATCGCACAACATGGCTAGTCAAGGAAAAACACTAGAAACCATTCTAAAATATTTAGCCTTTGGATGTTATGCGTGGTTAATCATTGGTTTGGGATTGAAGTTTTTAGCATAGTCTTTCATCTACAAAAAGCTTGTAAATTAGGCTTGAATTAACCTTCCAATACATTCAAGTTTGAACAACAATAAATACATCCTCTACATCATTGTATTGGCTCAATTTTGTGGAACATCATTATGGTTTGCAGGTAATGCTGTGATGCAAGATGTTATTCACGCTTTTTCTATAGATGATTCGGCTTTAGGTTATCTAACATCTGCAGTTCAACTAGGCTTCATTTTAGGCACCTTAATATTCGCTGTTTTAACTATTACAGATCGATTTCTACCCTCTCGTATCTTTTTCTTTTGTGCCATTGCTGGAGCATTGTTTAACCTCTCATCTATTTGGAGTGGAAATACATATTCCACACTACTCACCTCCAGACTATTAACGGGATTCTTTTTAGCAGGAATCTATCCTGTTGGGATGAAAATAGCGGCAGATTACTATCAAAAAGGGTTGGGGAAATCACTTGGTTTTTTAGTTGGAGCTCTCGTTTTAGGTACTGCATTTCCACATTTATTGAAAAGTACACCTGACCTTCTCGATTGGAAATCGGTGATGGTAACTACCTCTACTCTATCGGCAAGTGGCGGATTACTCTTACTCCTATTTGTACCAAAAGGACCTTACCATGTAACTGGAGCTAAAGCCAATTTAAGTGCATTCATTCAAGTATTCAGCAATAAAAACTACCGAACTGCCGCTTTCGGATATTTTGGACACATGTGGGAGTTATACGCATTTTGGGCATTTGTTCCTTATGTATTGAAAGTATACAATGAAGTTGAACCTGCAGCCAATTTGAATGTATCACTTTCTTCGTTTGCCATAATTGGAGTTGGCAGTTTGGGCTGTGTATTTGGTGGTTTGCTCTCATTAAAATACGGAGCAAAACGCGTAGCTTTTATCGCTTTACTCACATCTGGAATTTGCTGTTTGATATCACCACTAATCATTCAAATCAATACACCCGAAATTGTGATGTTGTTCTTACTCATTTGGGGAATTGCAGTTGTAGCAGACTCGCCACTTTTCAGTACACTAATTGCACAAAATGCATCTCCAGAGCTCAAAGGCACATCCATTACAATAGCTACAACAGTTGGATTTTTAATCACCATTTTTAGCATCCAGTTACTTTCACATCTCACTTCAATTTTCCCGCATCATTTAATCTTCTTGCCGCTAGCTATTGGTCCTGCACTTGGTCTTTGGGCGCTATATCGAAATAAGGAGATTTAACTCAATCAAAACCCAGCTTTAAAAGAAGCTTTTGATACGCTTACTCCATGTAGAAAACGCGGATATGCCTTGCACTTTTCTCAACCTAAACAGGCAAAAACGCGCGTTTCGCGTATTGAGAAATGCATTCCTAAAATAATGGCCGGGAAAGGATTTCAGGATCGATAAACAATACACAGAATAATGAGCCCAAGCGAATACAGAAATCTGAATTAAAGATTAATTTGATTTAATTGGCTAGCCTTTCTGATACATTTGTGACCAAACTTAATGCAATGAAAATCACTGGAACTTTTGATGTAAAACTTGATCCTACCAATCATTCTCAACTCCAAAAATCACCCAATATGTTTGGTAGATTGTTGATTAACAAAACATTTCATGGTGATTTAGAAGCCACAAGCAAAGGTGAAATGATAAGTCTACGAACTCCAGTAAAAGGCAGTGCCGGATATGTAGCTATCGAGCAAGTTGTAGGAACTCTTGAAGGCAAAAAAGGTGGCTTTGCTTTGCAACACTTTGGAATTATGGATGCTAATGGTCAACGATTGATTTTAGAAGTCATTCCAAATTCAGGCTTCGATGAACTCGAAACCATTTCTGGCAAAATGGATATCACCATTAAGGATGGAGCACATTTCTATGAATTTGAATATGAGCTTTAAATAGTCTAACGATGAGCGCATCTGTGCCCTCCTTAAGCTCAATCTAAATTCACGTGAAATTTCTGGTTTATTGGGAATTAATGTCAGAAGCTTAGACCAGAGCAAGTACCGTATTAAAAAGAAAATGGAGCTTACCAACGAACAAGATCTACAAACCGTCATTAACCATATTGATTCTTAATTGCATGGAAATGTAGCTAAAAAGCAAAATTCTTTATTGCATGTAGCAACATCTATTTTTTCTTTGCAATCTGTATGGCAAGTAAGTTAAATGATCTGATCCGTTCTGAGTTTAAAGCTCTTTTCCACTTCAACGAGTCTAAAAGACTTTGGCACATTCCAATACTAGCCGGTATTTGTGTTGGATTACCCCTTTTTGTTGGATTGGCTGTAGATAATATGGCAGATGCCATGTTTGCCAGTATGGCTGGACTCGTAATCTTATACTTACCCAATACTTCTTTGGCCAACAGAATGATTACCCTTTTGGCTTGTTCATTTGGTTTTATGTTCTCATTTATGGTTGGTACTGTGGTGAGTTTCAATCCCTATTACCTTTCTCCTTTGTTTGCTCTTTTCGCAATGGGTTTAAATTGGACTGCCAACTATTTAAACATGTCACCACCAAGAGGGTTCTTTTTCATTTTCTTAGCATCAATTGCCAGCTGTATTCCAGTTGAGCCTCATGAAATCCCACATCGTTTAGGGTTAATAGGCTTGGGTGCCATGTCATCTACTCTACTAGCATTTTTATACAGCCTAATTGTAATTCGTAAGTTCCCTCCGAGTAACGAAACGCTAGTATTAGAAAAAAGTCCACATACCAATTTACTAGAATCGGCAATTGTTGGTTTGTTTATTGGCTTATCACTGGTGATTGCTCACCTGTTGGAATTAGATAAACCTTACTGGGTTCCTGTTTCTTGTTTGGCAGTAATGCAAGGCGGAAATCTCAAACACATTTGGCAAAGAGGTGTGCATCGTATTTCGGGCACTTTCATTGGTTTAGGTGTTTTTTGGCTTTTGGTTCAATTAGATCTAACTCCACTGATGGTTTGTATCTCAATAACCATTCTTCAAGCTGTTATTGAAACATTAGTGACTAGAAACTATGGCTTAGCTGTTATCTTTATTACACCTCTAACCATTCTTTTAGCTGAAGCAGGAAGTGATTCAATGGCTAATCCAGATATTACAGTTGCTGCAAGATTTTGGGACATCATTCTAGGAAGTATTATTGGTGCTGTTGGCGGATGGATCATTCACAATAAGCAAATAAGAGATACAGCCGAAAAACATTTAAGAGCTCGAAAAATAGCTTAGGAAAAACTTTTTTTCAGTTTCTACCAACCCTTTTTAATTTCATAGCTGTCTTAATGGTGAAGGCCCTTCTTAATTCATCATTAAAATCTAAGACTATGAAAAAACTTTTGCTTTCACTGATACTTTCATTTTTCTCATATGTTGGTTTTAGCCAATATGCTGTAATGGGAGAAATTTTCTACGACAACACAACAACAGGTGTAGCTAATTTGCCCTACACACTTAGTGTTATTGACAATGGAACCGTTTTATACTCTTCATCAGGAACAACAGCTATTAATGGAAGCTACTTTGATTCCATTTTTATCTCGTCTCCTCCTAGTCAATACCAATTACTATTGACATTTGTAGATTGTGACACCACTTTAGATAGTACATTCATTTGGACCAATCCAGGGAGTTTTTACTACCAAATGCCATCGGCTTATTACTGTGCATCTTCAACAGGTACTGGTTGTAACGTAAACTTTACAACAACAGTCACCGATGATACCCTTGTAACACATGTGATAAGTGACACTAGTTTTAGTGTATACTGGAATTTACCAAATGGCGCTACTGCCACAGGAAGTTCTGTTACGTATACTTTAACAAACTACAACTCTTCTTACTATGCTTGCGCTATGGTATCAAACACTACCTGTACAGATACCATTTGTAATTACTTTGCTGCTGGTGTACAACCTACAAGTATTGCTGGGTCAGTAAGCATCAACAATATGCCTCCACAAAATGCTATGGTTTATTTGATTGAAGCTGATAGTACAAGTGCTGGAACGATATTAGTTGCTGTAGACAGTACAGTTACAACTCAAGGAAGTTACCTGTTTAGCAATGTTACTCCAGGAGATTATTATGTAAAAGCTACGCTTCTTTCTACAGATGCTGATTACAGCAATTATTTACCATCCTACTACGCTGCAAGCGCCATCGGATTAGGCCAATTGTATTGGAGTAATGCTGATGTTGTAACGGCTACTGCCAACAACACTGTTTACGCATCATTCAATTTGGTACAAGGAACCAATGCTGGCGGACCAGGATTTATTGGTGGATTAATTTCTCAAGGTGCTAATAAAACTTACTTAGAGGGAGATCCGATTAACGGAGCTTTGGTAATTCTGTTAGATGACAATGGAACACCTGTAGCTTACACTACTTCAAATGCTAATGGTGAGTTTGAATTTTCAAATCTGGCACTTGGAACGTATACCGTTTATACTGAAGTAACAGGAATTCCAACTACGCCAGGTACAGTAACGCTAACTTCAGAAAACAATTCAACTGATTTAGTTCGTGTAGAAATCAACTCAATATTTGTTGACACTTACATGGATAATCCTTCTGGAATTACTGAGGTAGAAAACACTCCTTTCAAAATTTATCCAAATCCAGTTACCACCGAATTGAAATTAATTCCGTCTAAAGAAGACATCAATCAAACTGCAACTGTTAGAATTTTCAATATCAACGGAAGTTTGGTTGACCAACAAAAACTGAAATTAAATGATCAAAACTTATTTGACGTGAGTAATTATAATCAAGGAAGTTACCTCATGACTGTTGAGACACCTGAGCATTCTTACACATTGAAATTTGTAAAATAAGTTTGAAATTATAGATAGTTTTTTTCACGCTTTGACCCATTTAACATGCCGAAGGGAGAAAGATTTTCTCTCTTCGGTTTTGTAATATGCATGTAGACTCTAAGCTTATAAAACGCTGCATCAAAAATGATGAGAGAGCACAAAATCAACTGTTTAAGTTGTGTTTCCCGATGCTCATGGGAATATGCATGCGATATCACAACAATAAAAACGATGCCTTAAACAGCTTAAACAAAGGCTTTTACCGCATCTTAACTAAGTTAGATCAGCACGATCAAACAAAAAACTTTGAGGGCTGGGCAAAGCGAGTTATGGTAACTACTCTTTTGAATGAACTGAAACAAAGTAAAAAGTGGAACGAGCATATATCAACTGTAGATTTTGACTTTTTAAACAGCCAAAGCTCTCTTGAATTCGACCACATAAACGAACAAATAGATTCAGATGCTATTCTTGATTTGATTCACAAATTACCTGAAAAAGAAAAAGAGATTATTAACCTATACGCCATTGATGGGTATAACCACAAAGAGATTAGCAAGCTATTAGATATTCCTGAAGGAACTTCAAAATGGTTGCTCTCTAACGCAAGAAAAAGACTTGCTCAAAAAATGTCGAACCTCATTAGAACTGGAGTTAATTCGATACTGTTATGATCGATAACGATATTGATAAAATATTAAGAGATAAAGTTGGGGATATTCAATACGAGTATAAAGACGAGTATTGGAAATCGGCCAAACAATATATTGATTCTCAAAAACCAGCTAGAAACAACAGGTTTCTACTTTGGTTAATTCCTCTTGCTTTGATGCTAGGTATAGGTGGTGGATATTATTTCACCGATAACACTTCTACTATCCCTCAATATCAACAACGAAATCGTCTTACACAAACCACTGAAATCAACTCCAATTATAACGAGGTGCTTACAACAATTGAAAACCACACTTCAAAAACAACAGGTTTAGATTCTAAAGACAAGACGTATCTAAAGGAACAAGAAAATACATTCAACCCAACAAACACTATCAACTCTAAAAATGAAGTTGAAGAAAACTCATTAAAAACTGCCCGTAAAAAAGTGAATTGGAGTTCAATGGATTATGAACCAGCAAAAAGTCAATCTACACTACTAGCGTCACACACAAATAATAATAGCGGAATAACAGATGCTGTTTCAAGAGGGTTTGAAAATCCATTCCATTGTTCTCCCATTTCTTTCAACCAATTGTTTGCAGATTCATTAGCCTCTAACCAACCTGTATTTGAACGCCCTATTTTGGATGGAAATAAGTTGAGTAAACCTCAACGTTTAGGATACGGTTTGTATGGCGAACACTTCTTCTCAGAAGCACCGTCTTCAGCTGAATTAGAGTTGAACGAACAAAGCTTTTGGTCAATAGGAACCTTTGCCGAATACAGATTGAATAAAAACTTTTCTTTCCAGTTGGGAGTTGGATATCAGCATCAAAACTTTAGGATAAAATCTGCTGATCAAAGCATTAATGAATTTGTTACTCCTGAGATAATTGATGCTAGTTATTGGGATTACAATTCGTATTCTGAATGGCAATATCAATTTACATTCAATAATGGGGTTGCTACACATGTTGATTCAATTTGGACGCAGATAACTGATTCAAATTATGTGAATCAATACGACACCAATTACATCAATGAAAGCGACACTCAGCGAGTGGAAAAATCTGCCAGATACAGACTGAATTGGGTTGAAGTTCCTCTGAAACTAAGATACAGCCACACATTCGGAAATTGGGAAGCATACGGATCTGTGGGGATCTATATGAATTACTTGGCTTCCATCACTAAATTTGATTTAACTGAAAACACCTCTGATTTACCTGAAATTGAGGATTTCAATAGGTTAACAATTGATGGATCTATTCAAGCTGGGGTAGCCTATTACATCTCACCGCATTTAAGAATAAACTTGGCTCCAATTGTTCGAATGGATGTCACTAAAAGATATGGCTTTGTAAATCAACAATCAATCAGATACGGGTTAACAAGTGGTATTATATATAGGTTTTAATCTCCCCCCTATCTTTTAGCAGAACTCCCTTCACAAAAAAAGCCGCTCTTGAAATTCAAGAGCGGCTTTTTAAATGTATTTCTAATCTGTTAACTATGCTTGAACAGACTCTAAAATTCCATTAACAATACTATTCAAAGTTTCGCTTGGACGCATTGCTTTTGAACCTTCAGCATCATTTGGATGGTAGTAGCCACCAATGTTCATTTCAACTCCCTGAACGCTGTTTAACTCTTCAACAATTTTAGCTTCATTTTGAGTCAAAGCTTCAGCCACTGAAGTAAACTTGGCTTTCAAATCAGCATCTTTATCTTGTTTTGCTAATTCCTGAGCCCAGTACATAGCCAAGTAGAAATGAGAACCTCTATTATCTAACTCGTTTACTTTACGAGAAGGAGATTTATCATTCAACAAGAAAGAACTGTTTGCCTTGTCTAATGCTTCAGCTAAAACCAAAGCTTTATCGTTATTGTATGTATTTCCTAAGTGCTCTAAAGAAACCGCTAGTGCTAAGAATTCACCTAATGAATCCCAACGCAAGTGATTTTCTTCCATGAACTGTTGAACGTGTTTTGGAGCAGAACCACCAGCACCTGTTTCAAACAATCCACCACCATTCATCAACGGAACAATACTCAACATTTTAGCACTTGTTCCAACTTCAAGAATTGGGAACAAATCAGTTAAGTAATCACGTAATACGTTACCAGTAACTGAAATAGTGTCTTTACCGGCTTTAGTTCTTTCTAATGAATAGCGAGTTGCTTCAACTGGAGATAAGATGTGAATTTCTAATCCTGCAGTATCGTGATCTTCTAAATAAGCATTCACCTTGCGAATTAATTCAGCATCGTGAGCACGGTTAGAATCTAACCAGAAAATAGCTGGATTTCCTGTTGCACGAGCACGGTTAACAGCCAATTTAACCCAGTCTTGAATTGGTGCATCTTTAGCTTGACACATTCTGAAGATATCACCTTCTTCAACAACTTGCTCCATTAAAACATTTCCATCTTGATCTACAGCACGAACTGTACCTGCAGCAGACATTTCAAATGTTTTATCGTGAGAACCGTATTCTTCAGCTTTTTGAGCCATCAAACCAACGTTAGAAACGCTTCCCATTGTTGTTGGATCAAACGCACCGTTTTCTTTACAGAAGTTGATTGTTTCTTCATAAACACCAGCATAACAACGATCTGGAATAATCGCTTTGGTATCCTGAGGCTTGCCCTCTTTGTTCCACATCTGACCAGAAGTACGAATCATTGCTGGCATAGAAGCATCAATAATTACATCACTTGGAACGTGAAGATTGGTAATTCCTTTATCAGAATTTACCATGGCCAAATCTGGACCGTTATCGTAAACTGCTTGAATATCTTTTTCAATTTCAGCGCGTTTTTCAGCTGGAAGAGATTCTAATGCGCTTACTAAGTTTCCTAAACCATTGTTAGCATCAACACCTAACTCTTCAAATGTTGCTGCATGCTTATCAAATACATCTTTGAAAAACACTTTTACAGCGTGTCCGAATAAAATTGGATCAGAAACCTTCATCATGGTTGCTTTCAAGTGAATAGAAAACAACACACCTTGAGCTTTAGCTTCAGCTTTTTGAGCCTCTAAAAACTCAACCAACGCTTTTTTGCTCATTACAGATGAGTCAACTACTTCACCTTCAAGAACGGCAACCTTATCTTTCAACACTTTGGTTGAACCATCGTTTCCAACGAATTCAATTTTGAAAGAACCAGCTTGACCAACTGTAACTGATTTCTCACTTCCGTAAAAATCACCATGATCCATGCTTGCCACATGAGATTTAGAGTCTTTACTCCAAGCTCCCATACGATGTGGGTTTTTACGAGCGTATTCTTTAACTGGTTTTGGAGCTCTACGATCAGAGTTACCTTCACGTAACACTGGATTTACAGCACTACCTTTAACC
>CAJWSQ010000086.1 GCA_913045895.1 uncultured Flavobacteriales bacterium
GCATTTTGTTTTGCTATTTCTTGCGCTATTGTTAGTTTCTTAGCCATATCTATTAATATACTATGCTAACCAGTCAACTGGTTTTATGTTATATTTTTTTAGAACCCTTTGGTATTCTGGGTCATTCGTAAGTTTTTCGTATTCCTTTTCTTTGCCACTTTTTTTAAGTTTTGCAAAGAATTTAGATAAAAAGCCTTCTGACATACCAATAGACTTGAAATGTTCAGTTAATTTTGATTTTGTTATTTTAGCCATAATTTTATATCCCTTTGTTCTTATATGTATAAATATAGAAATACCCAACAAATCCGTTGTAAATCTGTTGGGTATTAATATTATCTTCGAATTCCTTTACTTTTGTTCGATTGTTTATCATATTCTTTCTTTTCTTCCTGTCTAAACTCAACTATTTTACCTATGTAAAACGTTCTAGCCCAAACCGGCATATTATAAACATCGGTGAAGTTAAATCCGCCATTTCCGTGATAAATCAAATCGAAAATGTGAGAGTGTAAATGCTTCCTATAACTAAGATTGAGGCCAAAAAAACCCCAAATCCATGGGCAGTAGCATCTCTCTCCTTTCCCCGGTCTCTTCAGAAATAAATTCATATGTTAAATCTACATCAGGAACAACTTTGTTTATTTGCGTTCTGAGAGCCCTTGAATCGGCCGCAAACAATTCGTTATCCACAAAATGATTAATACTTTCTTGCGAAGTATCATCATCGATTGAGATTATTGTATTTTTTAGTCTAGTAGTAAGCTGTCTATCTGTAGTATCCTTCATCCTTCTTGATTGCTTTTTCTGTGCTTCAAGTTGATGTTTGATTTTCTTTTCCTTACTTTCAGTTAAAGCCTGAAATGTGATATTCCTTTTAGATTGAGGTAATTCAAATGAAAATTCATTTTTATTTAATTCAGTCTGATTAGAACCATCATATTCGTGTGCTTCGAATTGAGTTAAATCAATAGTATCTGTTTGTTTTGTTCCAGTCATAGATGGGTCATCAATCTCTACTTCATAATCCTTACCATACCCTAAGATTCTAGCTGCAATCATAATTGCATTCTTATCACCTAATGATATATCTACATATTTTACAGGAACATCTTCTCCATTGGAGATTATTAGCGATTGAAACAACCTATCTAATACCGAACCATCTTTTATGTAAGATTGTGTAGTAAGTATATCCTCTTCTTTAGCTGTCATATACTTCATTTCCACTTTACCACTTGAAAGTGCATTATCTTTTGGATAAATTAAACCTTTTGATGGTAGTTCTATGATTTCTGTAGGGAATTTATAATCAGAAACCTTTTTTTGCTCATACTGCTGTTTAGCGAGCTCAACCATATCCTCTGAGGATACTGGATTTTTGTATTCATCTTGTAAATTTTCTTTACTCATAACATTTCTCGTTTTAAAACTATTTTTAATATTGGTTACCATATATAAATATACGAATAATTTTAATTAAACTAACTAAACGAAAAAACCCCTACTAAATTAATAGTAAGGGTTTCTAAATTTGTATTTGTTAATATAATTATAAATTAATATTGTAGTATTGCGTAATCGTATGTAAGTGTTAAATCTACAGTTGCTAAATCTTCACCAGTATAATCCATATCTGAGAATTTTGCTGATTGAATAAATGCACCTTTAAGTGTCCACTCTTCTACTTTATCACCAACAGGACCCAAACTGTTAAATGTGATATCTTTTTTGTAGAAATCAGAATAACCATCACGGCCCGTTACTGATTCGTGGTGTAATCTTACCCATTCCATTGCTGCTTGTGCTGCTGATGGAACTACCGGGTCATATAGTGATACTGTGATATCACTCCACTCACTTCTACCTTTAACATATCTTCTAACGTTAACGTGGTCAATGGTAACTTTACCATTTGTTATTTCTGGTCTGCTGGCCGCTTTTACTAAGTACGCTGGGATTCCCTCAATGTACATAATAAATCTGTTCGACATCTTCGGTTCGAATGATGTGAACATTACTTCTGTTGGGTCTAATAATTGTGCCATAGTTTTTTTTCCTCTGTTTCTAATTCTTTATAATAAGTATAGTGCTTTTCAAAAAATAGTTAGTCCCCTTAACTTAATAAGGGAACTAATTTATTTATACTATTCTGGAAATGCTGCTCCCGTTGGTAATACATTGAAATCAAGAACTATAAATTCTGCTGTTTTCGCTGGTTGTAAGAATATCTCACCTACCATAATGTTTCTATCTATTACATCAGGAGTATTGTTAGTTTCATCCATCTTCACTCTAAATGCATATAAACCTTGTCTTTGTTGAATTGATTCTAAGTAAGGATTAACGATTGATAGGAATCTGTTTCTCGTAGCTGCTGTGTTGTTTTCAAACACTAAGTAACGAGTAGATGATGCGATGAATTTCTTCACTGCTATTAACAATCTTCTTACATTGATTCTATCCAATGCTGATGGTTTAGCCTGTAGTGTTTTTTGTCCAAATACAGTTACACCTTGACCAGGGAATGTTGCGATAGGATTCATTCTACCTTCGTAAAGTGCATCTCTCTCAACTCTAGTCAATCTTGTCTTAGCTTCAATTACTGAAGTTAATCCACCTCTATTTAATCCAGCTGGTGCAAACCATTCGGCTGCAACCTGGTCATTAAATGCTATAACACCCGGAAGTACTACAGATGGCGGAACCCAAACAGGTTTGTTTTTATCTGTGTTTAGTATCTTAACCCAAGGGTAGTAAGATGCTACATAATTTGAATCAAATGCTTGAACAGCGTTAACTGCCGTTGATATTGAATCACCCCATGCAGATGCATCCATAATAAAGAATGTATCTTGTCTATCTTCACACATATCTTTAGCGAATGTTGTTACTGCAGAATGTAATCTGTGTATAAGACCTGGCATTACTAACATATTAATATCAAACTCATCAGGATTAGAAACAGCGTTAACTGCTTTTCTATATGCTAATGTTCCTGCTGCTGTATTTGATGAACAATCCCATCCTTGCGTATTTCCAGAAACGATATCGTTTGCTAAAGATACAACTCTAGATGGTTTGAATCCATCAAAACCACCTTGAAATGGTACTACAAACTTACGAGAGTTAATCGTAGTAGTTGCATCATTCAATGAAATTGCTGATGTATTTGGTGATGCTGATGTTGGATAATTAGCTCCACTTTCCTGATTGTAATCACCTAAATAGAATGCCGTACCTACTACTGCCGTTGCCGAATCAGGAGTTGGTGCTAAGAAGTTTCTATTATCCGTTCCAGTAAAATCAAAATCTAATCCGTAGAATTTCTTAGGATTATAAGATGAGTTAATTTGTTGATTAGCAACAAATGTTGGATTTGGAAGTGCAAACGCAGTTCCAAATGGATTTTGTAATGCTCCGAATCCGAAAGGTACTAATGATTCATCAATAGCTTTGTTATTAACTGCTGCTGAAGCTTCAACTCTAATATTTTCTGAGTTGTTAGCGTAATCACCATTTGTTGATAGTTTTCCATCATCATTAACAGTAATGTACTTATCACCAATTACTCTTACGATGAAATTTGGTGAATCAGGATCTAAATTAACACCCTGAAAAGATTCAACTAAGTTAGGTCTGATATCTGAATCAACTATTCCTACGAATGGTGAACCAGCAATCTTATCTTGGTCTACTCTTCTTACTACTACAGTAAATGAACCATATGTAGAACCAGGAACCGAACCAGCTGGTTTGATATCTTGAATACCTACTTTGAATTCATAATTAGTAGCCGTACCATGTGATAATGTATGGAACTTAAATAAGTTAGTAGTATTACCACCAACTTTTTGTGATGTTATAAATGGAGTTGATGCTTCGGTATACGCTTTTGTGTAATCGATATCCTTAACTGCATCTATTGTTACTACTGGAATTTCACCTGCTAATGCGAAAGATGCTGATTGGAAAGTTTTAAAGTTACTTAAAACATACCCATTCTGAGAACCTTTTGGTGAAAAGCCGAATGATTTTGTGTAATAATTATCGTTTGTTGGGTTTAGAGATGCAGAATAACTTACTGCAGCTGCTTCCGAACCTGATAATGTAAGTGAGAATAATGATGCTGATACAGCGGATGCACCGTTATGGTCAGCTATTACTCCGTTTTTAAATACATCCACATCTGATACAATATCATGTGTTGGGTGTATTACTGCTACTACTTTAATACCATTCGATGATGATACTGATAGTGCTACTGGGTTTTCAAGTGTGTACCCGTCTTTTCCTAATACTCTTACGATTGTCGCTGTACCAGCATCTTCTAAATAAGCTTGAGCAGTGTATGGTAGATACGAATCTTCTGTTAATCCACCGAATACTTGCTGAAACTCTTGAAAAGATGATACTGTTGTTGGAACGAATGCTGGTCCTTTAACTGCTGACCCTATTAATGCTGCTCCAATTTCGCCAATCCCTTGAGGTAGAAATGACAAGTCCTTTTCTCTTGTAAATACTCCGGGACTTACTATTCTTTCTGCCATTTGATTCTCCTATTAATTTCTTTTGGTTTTTATTATACTTATAAATACATTAAAAAACTCAAAACGATTATACTTATGCTTCAGGTGTAAAAGTTGCTTCTTCTATATTGAATTCACCATTACCATACTTTTCTTTAAAATCATTGGTTAGAGTTACCTCTTCACCTCTTAAAGTTTTGTACTTTGATGCTAACTCCAATTTTGCTTCTTTGATATTTCCTGTTATCATTTCAGCATTTAAGAGTTCCACTTCAATTTCACCCATTCTTGCAGTTAATTCTGCAAAATCGTTTCTAAATTTTTTAACTTTGTCAATATCAGTGCTTTCGACACTGACTACTTGTTTTTCGTTTATTTTGTTTACTTCTGCCATAACTTGTTTCTTTTAAATTATTTTGTTATTATTAGTTGTATATAAATATGATATTTTTTCTGTAAAGATTAAATATTGGAATTTAATTTCCATATCACCTTAGATGTACCAAATGTTTTATGAGTATTAACCTTATAACCTGTATGTTCGGGTATAATATATGCTTTAGTTGTAAGTGTTACGTTACTTCTTACAATTCGTTCTTCAGCTACCCCATTTGTTGTATCAAATGAATAAGATTCTCCTTTAATTTGGAATTTGAATCTTTCTCCAAATGCTCCACCCTGAAAGTAAATGAGTTGTTCTACTAACTTATTCAAATCTTCCATAAAATCACACCATACTATTACATCATATGTTATATTTACATAATCAGGTCTATCTACTACATATCTTTCTTGAACAGGCTTTTGGTCTACTAATTCAGAAAACGAATCATATCTATTCTCTTGCGAATATTTTTTAACAAATACAGTTGAGGTATCCTCATCTGTTAATACCTTTAGTTTAGAATATTCGGTGTTTATATCTAATGAATTACGTTTAAATGAAATAAGAGGTGTTTGTACTTTACCATTACCATCTCTAAGAAACCCATCCTTTTGTGCAGATGCCCAATTTTCAGGTGATGCGTATAATACAGGAACAGGAATAAAATTACCATTTTCTTCAATAGTTGGTTTAATATCCTTTTCTAAAAAGCTTTTGAATGCTAAGTCAATATCATAGATACCTACTGAAACATTCTTAATATCATCGTGTTTACGAGATATTTGTTTTGATTTATTCAAAATAGGGTCATCTGAAAATGAACTTTGAGTTCTTTTCAAATCTACCTTCTCATCCCTATCACTTCTATATTTATATGCCATATTAGATTCCTACAGGTAAATCGTTATTATCAGTATTAATACCTACTCTAAAATCATCTTTTAATTTTAGTTGACTTCTTTTAGCTACATGAGTTTCACATATAACAGATAAATTAGAACCTTGAACATCACCACCATCCCAAGTGCTAGGGTTTTTACCAGCAAAAAATTGATTTGTGAATGTTACATCAACAATGTGTTGTTCATCATTCCATTCAATAACATCACCTATTTCAGGATATACATTCTTTTCTACTAAGATATCTCTTAAAAAACTAAAAGTAACATTTCTAGTATAAGATGAACCAAACTCATCAAAGGTTTGTTCTGCGTTTGTTCTATCAATTAATGTAGGTATTTTTACAGGATTGTAAAATATCTTATCTTTACCTTCACCATATAAGTTACGTTTAGTATCTTCTATAATAATTTTATAGTAGTACACTTCAGTATCAATAATATCTGTTATCAGCTCTTTGTTTAATTTACTAAACAATGCTGCATCTCTCTCTCCACCGAATAATGCCATTTTATTTACCCTATATAAATTGCACGAGGAACTCTATTAAGAGTTAGTTCCATCGCTTCTGATTCTTCTTGTTGTGCTATAAGTAATGCTCTTCTTGATGTAGCTTCCAAGTTTTCTCTTAATTCTGTAACTAAGATTTCTTTTTCTGTAGATGCTTCACTTCTTAAATCTGCCCCATCTAATGTTATCTCTGAGTTAGGGATTGGTACTGAACTAAATTTAGAACGTACTGCACCTAACATTTCTTTAGCTAATGCTAATGTATATTTTTCAATCCATCGCTTACCAACGTGATTAATACTTGTATATGGAATTCTATCATATCTTGCATTTGAATAATCAGATACTACTGAATTAGCCACTACTGGATTGTTTCTTTCAGATTCTTTTATATAATGAAAGTGTACTTTGTATGCCGTTGTTGGGATTGGGAATATTCTAATTCTATTGTTTTGAATATCAAATCCATATTGTGATTTACGAATCATATCATTGAACTCAATTGCTTGAACTCTAAGTAAATCATCATAAAGTGGTTGCATCATAAATGAAACGCCCGGTGAATAGTTACCCCAACCGAATGCATCCATCATACCACCAGAGCCAGCGCCAGAACCCACAAATGGGTCAAAGAATCTTACCATAGCAGGTGGTGCGTTGTGTAACATTTTCTTAATTTCGAATTTATCAACTCCAGCTGTTCCACTTTCTAATGATGCAACTGATGATGTAGTTAAATCATAAATTTGTTGACCTGCTACAGTACTAAATGAACCTGTGTAATATGTTACATTACCACCACTACCCACTTCAGTTCCATAATCTTTTGCTAAATTTACTAAAGTGTTTAAGTTTGCTCCTACCTGAGTTTGAGATAAATCAGAACCAGTACTATGTCCTTTTAGGTTAAGTAAATTTTCTCTAATATTAAATTGATTTACTTGCGATGAGTATTCTGTAGTTGCTTCTTCAAAACAAGCATAGAAGTTTATATCCTGTAGTTCTATATCTACTATAGGATATCCTAATCGTTTAGCACACCAACCTGCTGTTTTATCAGCTGATGATGTGAACTCTACCTCAGTATCATAATGACCAAACGGAGTATTTCCCGCTGAAAATGATGATGAACCCGGCCATATTGGAATATTTACTGCCATTTTTAATCTCCTAATTGTTTTATATAAATATAGAATTCTTTAAGAATCACTTAGAATTATAACTCATTGATAATGAGTGTATTCCACTATCACTATCATAGCCATCTGATTATCAGATAGTTACGTTGTGAAATGGTACATCTATTTGTGAATAATTTACAAATATTGAACCATCTGCTGCTGTTAATAGTGTATTTGAAAATCCTAATCTTTCTAAATCATCTACCATTGTTCCAACAAATCTACCTTTACCATGTGATTCATCTTTGTAATTAAAATGATACATTGGGATACCCATTGGTGAATCGCCAATAAATTCTATATTATATTTTAATTTTTTTAAATATGTTTATCCCACGTGTTGTCAGAATTGCATGTGGGTAATTATTTGTGATGAAAAGAGATTAACTTACGTTGCTGTTTTACCGGTGACAGCTAATCCACCATCGACATTTCTCACTTGTTCACCACCGTAAATTACTCCTGCGTTGTCTTTGCTGCTTTTTTTTTTGTTCGAAAACAAAGATTGAGATGTTTCACGCAAGGCACCATCGGCACGTTTGTGTTGTAGTTTTAAATATTTTTCGGCTTGTCTCATTTCTTCTTGTTCTAGTTTGGATTTGAAACGTTGATTGTCCATGACTTTGGAAGGTGTTTCGATATTTTGTAAACTTTGTCAACTGCCTTGTGACTTTTTCCCAAGGCTTTGATGACACTCGCTCCATTTTCGATTCCATCAATAAATAACCATACGACATCACATTTTCATGTCACAATATTCATCGTTACAATATGCCAAAGTAATTGCACCTTCCTGCGAAATACCCACTGATATCAACACTCCTTTAAATTTACCACTCAACATCAACACTCGTGCAACATTCGACTACGATTTTTCAACAGAAAAAGAAGCCATCAAAATTGCAAAAGAATCAATAAAAACAGAAGCCGAATCCAAACAACAACAGGAAGACTACGAAGAACGTAAAAAGAAAAGAACAGCAGAAAAAGATGAAGAAAATAGACTAGCTATGGAAGCACTGGCATTAAAACAAACAGAAGACAAAGCAGCTGCGGTAGTAAGGCAAAAAGAACAACTAGCACAAAAACAAGCACAAGAACAACAAAACAAAGAAGCAGAAAAAGAAGCAAAAGCATCACAGTTGGCAGGAGCCACATCCAGACCAAAAGATGACCAACAACAAGTGTCTTCCAATCAACGTGAACGTGAATTAATTCAACAATTTCAACAATGGACAGGTGCAACAGATGAGGAATGTAATCATTATTTATCGGCTTACGACTGGAAATTGGATAAAGCAGTGCAAGCTTTTTTTGGGAGAGGAAGTGGTGGTGGTGGTGGTGGTGGTGGCGGTGGTGCAGGGCAATGAGTAATTGTTGAACTGTCTAGTTGAATATAGTTTATGAACATATATTATTGAAACAAAGAATCTTTTTGTATAATTTGAATAGCATCTGTTTGTACAGTCTGTATATTTTAAATTTTCTTTTTGCCAATTTGTTCTCGATTTGCGATAATTGATGTACACACGTAATTGTGACCAGATTGACTTCTCTTTTCTCTTTTACAATCGGTATACCTTGTTAATTAATGATTATTTATATTTTTAATTCTCTCGTTTTACATTTTCTACATACCTTTATGTATGCTTCTATCGTTTCTAGTTTCATTGTTCTCTTTTTTTATATAGGAACCTACCACAGTATTATTTTTAGGACGACATAATTACTCTGGCATTCGAAGTCGTTGGACCGCCACTATTCCTTTTTGGCGTTTTGATCACAGCAGTACTATTTGTATTGGTTGCACTACTAACCAATCCTCTCATAATTATATGCAACGTAATTGAACTCATTAATACAATGCATGACACACCAAAACAATCCATGTTCAAATCTCTGGACAACATCTGTGTCATTGCTGGTTGAGCAGCTAAGATAAATCCACCGATAGCTGTAGCCGCAATACCACAAACACTGTGTGAATAATATGGTATACCTGTCGAACTACCCATTTTTTCAACACAGATCGATAGAATTCGTAGAAATACAATCAACCAAGTCAACAAACCAGCTGTCAACAAACAGGTGGATTGCATTACACCTAATATTGGATCGTGGTGTTCATTCAATGTACCAAAATAAGTATTGGAAGTAAAACTACCCGTTCGCAATAGTGCCGTACCCAATGCAATCAATGAGATAATTACAGATAAATTTGCAAACCAACGACATTTTTCAGTCATAACACAACACACACCAATAAATCCAACCACTATCCAACACACACTGGCTCCCATTATATTGCCCCAGATGATGCCGTCTTGTAATTTACCTGCGTTGGAAAAAAAGGCATCTCCTGACACAACATTAGATGTACTACCAGCGACGCCGTTGCTGTTTCCGTTCCCCACAAACGTTGCAACTGTTACAGCACGAAACACAACTAGTACTAAACCAACGACACACAAAAAGATGTTTTCTAAACCACGCACTACCGTAGTGGACCACCAACTGGATTCTGCTACGAAATGCCAAGCACATCCAGTGACGAACGCTGCACCAGACAATGTTAAATATGAAAAATGTGCCGAACATAAATCGTCGCTTACTTCGGAAAACACTTCGTAACCTTTTTTGTACGACACTACAATTTTACCACCGCACGATCCTGACATGTGATTTAAAGCAATCAATGGAAAAACAATTGCTGCAAACATGACCGAGCTCCATTTAGTTGTTCGACTGCACATTTTTTTAGGTGATGGACAAGGTGGACTACATATTCGAGCTAAAATACAAGTAATCATGATACCGACGTAGACAGTTTCAGGCAAACAATGTGCTAAATACAGTGGTATATCAAGCATTGAGGAAGAAGTTTGCGAGGCGGAAGAAGAGATGTGAACTTTAATTGGTATTGGTGATGACCAGTAAATGATTAAAGCAATAAATGCTGTTAATGATGTTAAACTTAGTAGTTTGATTGAATCTTTTGCGACTCCCGCAGGTAAAAGGAATACGGACCAGAATATGAGAAGAAGAAAATGGAAGGTACATTGTGTGGAGATGTTTGAATTGGCTACAATTGGTGTGGACATCTTGTTGTGGTTTTTGTTTTCTTTGTCCTGGTTTTCTATTGGGAGTTGATCAATGTCCAAGAAAAAGTTAAAAGTTAA
>CAJWSQ010000087.1 GCA_913045895.1 uncultured Flavobacteriales bacterium
GCAACAAAACCGAGTAAGGAAACTGACAACAAAAGAAATCCTAACTTTCCTTTTGCAATATTGCCTAAAGCAAAGAGGCATGATATAAATTTTTTTTTAATTGAAAAAAATATGTTTATAAAAAAAATTTTTAGCAGAATATAGAAAAAGTCCTTGGGGGAATACACAGAGAGACCAAAAAAAAGGCTTGGAGTTTACCGAAAAAGATTATGATATTTTGCTTCCTACAGCTTGGGATGAGTACGAAGGTTTGCATAGTAGATTTCGTAATCAACAGGCTCCTTCAAACATGTGGGCATACAGAAAACTCTACATGTTCCAACTTGATTATTACACGGCTACAGGTGGCTGGGATGAATCAGAAAGAGATTTCAAATCTATACAGGGAGATAATTTTCTCTATCTTGACCTTGACGTTATCATCCATCAAGACTTAAAATATTTCTTTGATCTTGATATGAAACAATCATGGACAGCAGAGACTAAAGTTACAGCTGTACACGGTAAACCGTGGATCGTTAGAGGTTGGTGGAATAACATGAATGAGTGTCGAAAGAATTATGCAGCGATGCAATCAACTCCTATAAATTCATCTGTCATTCGATGGAATAGGGGTCAACTCACAGAGATATACAAGCACATTGCTAAGAACTTAGACGTTTTATTTTTTACATATCCTACCATTGATAATTATCTCAATCACTTTTGGTATAATATGTGTTATGAAGATAGTGGTCGGACAGATGAAAGTTTCTTTAATGTATTTCCAAAAGGAGATATTTATTCATATTACACAGGCAACATTTTTCCCTCAGATATGGAACAAAAAAAATTAAGACCAGATCATAGGATTTGTTTATTTAATAATAGTGCAGATACTAACGATGTTGAAGAGTTGAAATCATTATGGTAAAAATAGTATCGGAGGGCCAAAACGTGAATTTACAATTTACACCAGAACTGGCAAATGATTGGAAGAATGCAATGTTAGCTTCCAGTGAGTTGAATGCTGGAAATTATCATTATATGACTAGAAGGGTTCTAGATTCTATGAACGCCTCTCAATTAGAAAGTAAACTCTGGTTGGTAGAGACATTAGAGAAATTAGATGTTCAACCGAAAAGAGTAGCTCTACTTGCTGGTTGGTTTGCTCAGTATATTGTGCCTCTTATGTTCGACACATTTCCAGAGTGTGAGTGGATTGAAAATTTTGAGATTGATCATGATGTGTCACCTATAAGTTATAAGTTTAATAAACGATATAAGGAAGAAAATAGATACAAAATTAATATGAGAAACGTTATGATTAAACCCCTCAAGTTTATACAAAATCCTAACGCACCAATATCAAAAGAAGATGTATATGATGTTATTATAAACTGTGCTTGTGAACACATGTATCCTATGTGGAAGTTTAGAGAATTGAATAATGCAGTACAGAAAAATCCTTTGTTTGTATTGCAGTCATCAGATGATGATCAACATGAAGATCATATAAATTGTGTTCAGTCAGAAGAAGAGTTAATAGATCAAGCTAGAATTAAACATGTTATGTATTCTGGTTCAAAGGTGTTGTCAAATAAGAGTAAAAGATTTATGGTGATTGGTAGATGACTCCTGTAGAATGGTGCAGGGAAAATGACATTTGGTATCTAAAAATGGATTTAGAAATACCAGAGGTAATCATTAAAGAGGCTCAATCAGTATATGATGAGGGCTTTTTTGTAGAGCATCGACTACAAGATGGTGATGAATGGTGGTCTGCTGCAATACATGGATTTGTACATGAGGATGAATCTGATACGTCTTTGGGTTGGCGTAATACTATGAATCCTAATGGACACCATTACACGGAAGATACCGTGAAGTGGGGTTGGACTGAGGTTGCCGAAGTTGCGCCAGAGATGAAGAGGTGGTTGGAAGACTTTCCACATAAACACTACAGGCGTTGTCGATTTATGTTGATCAAGCCAAGTGGAAGTATTACTGCTCATCATGATGCTAGTGATGTTAGGATAAACGAAGGACGTACAAGGAACATATCTGCTGCGATCAATCTAGCAATCTATCAACCAAAAAATTGTTATCTACGAAGAGTGGATACAAAAGAGGAGTTGCCCTTTGAGAACTGTACAGGCTTTTGGTTTGATAATGGGGTGACACATGAAGCACTAAACAGTTCAAACGAAAATCGTTTTCACTTCATCGTTCATGGTGGATCAAACAAAGAAAGAATTGAATTAATGAAAAAATCTATGGTTAAACAATTTGGTAAAGATGTATTGAGGGAACTTGATTGATAAAATCTTTTGAAATGCTGTATCTATGGCCGCAGTTGGAGGATTACAAAAAAACTCTTCTTCTGATTATGGGCGACTATACTCAAATTGGTAGAAGAAAATCAAACGTGGGTGGGGTGCAAAGTGTCTTATTGGGCCCAGAAGATATGCCAGATAAATTAAAATCTGATATAGATGCTAAAGTGTTGTCTATGAACCCAAATTTAAAGATGATAAGTTGGTGGGTAAACATAAACGGAAATGGTCATAGAAACGACATTCATGATCATCATGACAGGACTCCTCCAGCTAAACTAGCAGGAATTAGTGGAGTATTTTATGTAGATATTCCAGATGATAATATGGGAGATATTTTATTTTTTGGGAAAGCTAGCTCGTCATCTCCTATATTAAGGTTTGAAGCAAGACCGAATAGACTAATACTATTTTCCTCTGATTATCCTCATTCAGTAGAAGAAAATTTAAGTGATAAAGATAGGATTAGCTTATCATTTAATTATATTGAGAATGTAAATGATTGAGAATGTATTATCTAGAAAAAGTATAAATCTTGATATCACTCACCGATGTACATTAGAGTGTCCTAAATGTCTTAGGCGATCCATTCCTACAAACAAGCTTGGAGATTTATCTCTAAACAATTTTAAAAAGATTATTAAACATTTTGATCAGATAGAATTTTGTGGTCAGATATCTGACCCAATCTTTCATCCACAGTTTATAGAGTTTCTTGAACTTACCAAAGATAAGAGAGTTTTTGTACACACTGCGGCTTCTCATAAATCTATGGATTGGTATAGAGATGCATTTATTGCAAATAAAAATGCTACATGGGAGTTTGGTATTGATGGACTTCCACAGGACAGTCATAAATATAGGATAAATCAGAACGGAAAATACTTGTTTAATGTGATGAAAACTGGTGTTGAACTTGGGAATGATATCAGGTGGCAGTATATAATTTTTAAGTATAATGAAAATGATATTACTCAAGCGATAGACCTTGCTAAACGTCATAAAATTCCCATCCACATCAACAAGTCTTCACGATGGTCTGGACCCAATGATCCATACAAGCCAAGAGAGGATAATTGTGCTTAAACCAAAATGTGCCAAAGGAAAATCATTTGCGTTGAATGCTCAAGGATATCTATTACCTTGTTGTTGGACAGACCCACTACGAAAATTAAAACCAAACTACGATGGTAACATGGATGGTATGGATGATTTGTTCAAAGAAGAATTGAAAATAGAAAATGTTGATACGATTGAAGATATTATACTGTCAACAGAATGGCTTGATTTTTTTAATGGTCTAACCAAGAGAACATGTATTCCTAAAATCTGCATGAAATATTGTGGTGATGATAGGGGAACTAGAGAGGCAGAAGTTCATGACTAAGTTAACAGACATAGAATGGTTTTGTCCACAACCATTTATAAATACTGTTTCTACACAGGACGGTGCATCTAAACCATGTTGTGTTCTAAAAGAATGGCCAAATAGACAGTTGGTTAATGATGGAATTATCGGCCCAAAAGCTTTACATGAATCTCAGTTGATGAAAGATTTTCGTAATGAGTTTCTTACTGGCGGTGGGCCGATGCAAAACAAGTTTTGTCAAGTTTGTAAAGAACAAGAAAAACATTCTGCTACAGAAAGTCATAGGATTATGTACCTTGACAAGTTTGATGCAGAGCATGGTGAACACAGAGAACACCTAGAAAAATTAGAGGAGTATATTGATACAGATTGCAGTGAACCATTTTACTTGACTATGGAATATAATGCTCCAAATAATTTTTGTAATCTGAAATGTAATATGTGTGGTCCTTATAACTCTTCCACTTATGCAAAAGAAAATCAAGCAATAGGCATAGACAAAGGTAAAGGTGCTACTAGTTCTTGGCTCAAAGGTAGAACTTGGGTTAATGAAGAAGATGATATGACAAAGTTTGAGGAGGTGTTAGAGACAGCTGTTCAAATGAAACTCGTAGGTGGTGAAACGTTAGCATTGCCTCAAAATTATGAAATGATGGACAAAGCTATTGAGATGGGTGTTGCAAAAAACATGCATCTTACCATAACCACAAATGCAACTTTAACTCCAGAGATGGGTAAGTTGGGTGACATATTTAATTATGTTCCAGAGTTCAATGGCTGTCAGATGAACATTTCGGTGGAGTGTTGGGGAGATAAAAATAATTACATAAGGTTCCCGTCAAAGTGGGAAAAAATAATGAAGAACGTGGGACGATTCTCAAAGATGCCTGACACTAAGATATTATTTGCTACTTGTGTTAGCTCTCTTAATATTGGTTATTTGAATGAGGTGGCTGATGGTGTAGATATTTTACAAGAACAGGAACCAGATATCTATAACGATTTTGCTACTGGTAGTCTTGTTTATGGTGGAGATAATTTGTATATTGTTACGGCACTCCCACTAGATATTAGAGAACAATATCTTGAAAGAATTTATACTTTAGTAAAACCGCATCACACAAAAACGTTTATGAAGTTGGCTAATTATCTCACTGACATGGAGTGGGATGAGAAACTACATAAAAAAATGATGATTGATGTTGCAAAACGAGACAAGTTTCGGGGCACGTGTTTAACTGATGTGTTTCCAGAATGGAAACCTTATTATGAAAAACTTTGAGGAATTTAAAGACCTTTGGTTAAATGAAACAAACAAGATAAAAATCAAAAAAGGTTTTGAACATTTGGTTTTCATTGTTGTGCAGCCAGAAAATTTGGGTTGGAATTTTGGAATAGAAAAACAATTGCAAACAACGTTGTTGCAAACCTCTGGTGGTTTTACTGGAGCTGGAACAGGACATAATCAAAAGTTATGTCATCTAACAGAACTAAACGATGTATTAGATACTTGTGATGAATACACTTATGCTATGATTGTTTCTACTGGTATGGTTTTTGATATGATAAGCTATCCAACATCAATTGAAAGTTTTTGTAAGTGGACTGAAGGTGATGAATTCTGTAGAGCTCACATAATTGTACATCCAGATAAACCAGCGTTTTTGCATCACCAACATATGGAATTAAATCTTGATATCTGGAGAAGGAAGGAAAAACCTAACCTCCATAATAAGTGGGAAAAATACATAAGGTCTAGTGATAATTTTCATGATGACTATACGCCATCTACATTAAAGGTATCTGGATTTCCTACTATCACAAATTTTTCTATAGTAGATAGAAAACATAAAGCTTGGTCTTATGGCCATCTGGAGGATCGTAAAAAACTCCATGATCTAAATTGGAATATTATAGTGAATAGAACATTTGGTTGGCGTGATCAGTTAGATATGACTGATAATTATTTTAAAATATTAATGACCAGAATGTATGAAACGTTTTATGTAGAGAATACGGAAAATTTAGGTAAGCTTCCTGACGATGAGTTTAATTTAATTATTACTCCTACAGCTGGATATAGTGGTGAGGTATTTGCTGATAGGTTAAATTTTAATGGTGATATTGTATTCTATGATTATTGTAGTGAGAATGTAGATATAAAACAAAATATAGTTGAAATGAATATGACTATGGATGATATAAAGTTATATTCAAAAAATGAAACACAGATGTTTATTTTTAATGATTACGGTGGGGATATACCACACACAGATGAATTGAAAAAACGAGGTATGACCTTTGGAACTCATGAGGAGCTAAGAAAACTACAACTGAATATGTACGAAGAATGTGATATAGAGTATAAAGTATTTGATGTTATAGACAGCTGTCTTGCTGGAAACAAATGGTTCGTAGAAAAAATAAAAGATAAACGGGTGTTCATGGATATTAGTAATATATACGGCTATCATGTATCTCATGTTTGTTATACCTTTCCAGAACTACTTAAAAGTTTTGATAAACTAATTGAACTATTGGATACCCACACTGAACATTATTACTTGAGAGGCACAAGACCTACGAAGGACAAATATGCTAAACGATAAGTTCACAGAACTAAATCATAAGTATAATGCTTTTGATTACTACAAAGAAAAATTAGATGTAAACTTTCTAGAGTTTACCTTGGAAGAATTAGGTTTGCCAACTGCAAATGAGTTGTATAAACAAACCTTAAAAATTGTGGATGAGATTGGTGGTATCAAAGGATGGCAAAGAGATAACAAAGAGTCAAAGAAATACAAAGGGTTTAGTATTTGTATGAATCCAAACGGTGATGAACATTTACAAGGTCCACACGCAAGTCTTGGCCATCCAGAATTAAACTGGGCTTATTCTCGAATAAATAATCCAAACCCGCCTTGGGAAACTGACAGAGATACTTATTATGACACATATGGATTTTCCACAGTTCATCCAGTAGTCAAAAAACATTATGGTAAACTTTTAGATAGTGTGGATTTACTACCAACAAGATCAAGAGTTATGTGGGCTTATCCTGGCCACGAACAGTCTTGGCATATAGATGAAGTTTTGTGGAGTGCGATAAGATTTAATATTCCACTGGTTACAGAACCATCTTATATTTTAGAGATTGATGGAAAAGATGACTATGACAATTCTTTGACACTAACAAAACATTTAGAAGTGGGTAAAGCTTATATGTGGAATACAAGAATAAAACATAGAGTTAGGGATACTGGTGGTGGAACTAAACCAAGAATTCACATTGTTGCTGCATTCATTCCTTGGTTTGAAAAAGACGGCATTGATTGGAAACCGAATAAATACTTTGGAGTACAACCTATGGACATGATAAAATCAAAAATGATTTTTCCTTACGCACCATGAAGATATTTGCAGTTAGAATAGGCGAAAAGTATGGGCCCGAATATGAAACATACTTAGAGAAAAAACTTTCGGACTACGAGATGGTTTGGATTCGAGAACCATATAATCCAGAAGTTGTACTTCAATGGAATAAGATGTATGCCATGAATACGGGCATTGATGAGCCTGTTTGTGTTATTGATATTGACATGTTACTTATTAATGACTACAAGAAAATATTTGAATTTCCTATTGAACGTGGTGAATTTGCTGCAATGCCTGGGTGGTGGAGAGATACAGATAAAGAAGGATATCAAATCAATGGAGGGTTTTTTAAATATTACCCTACGGACTGCCAGTATATCTATGATAAATTTATGAAAGATTATAAACACTGGCAGAGTTATTATATCTTGAATGGAACAACAAACGGGCCTGTTAATGGAGAACAGTATTTTGTTGAGGATTCTGTTAAGGAGAAATTAAAGTTAAAAGTTCTTCCCCCTGAGTGGTTTACTCGTTGGGTAACAGGGGAAGACATTATATACGGTAAGAGTATAATGAAGTTTAACGTTCAGCTAACAAGAAAATATAGAAAAATAACTGGTAATGATTATGTATTTTTAGGAGATGAGTTTCATCCTGACATAAAATGCGTCCACTTTTCTCATAGATTTAATAAACCACATGAGTGGAAGGGGTTTAAAAATTATGTATAAAGTTGAAGAGATAGAGTGGGAAGATATTAAAGAAGTATGGGAACAACATTTATGGCCAGAAAAGAAAGGTGGAGTGAAACAAACTAATAATTGGACACTAACGATGGAGCCGTATTTATTCACAACCGTATTAAAGAAGGGGGGGATACCAAAGTCAGAAAACACAATCCCACAGTTCTTTGGTATTAGAATTAATAAAGAGCTAGTTTGTGTTAACAGCTGCTTTATAACTTCATCTAGTCATCCATTTAGCTATAAGGAAGATCGTTATTGGCGTTCTAGAGGTCTTTGGACTTCTCCTAATCATCGACGAAAAGGTCTTTCATTTAAAATTCTAACTCATACATCTGAGTTTGTAAGTAAACGTGGAGCAACTTGGTTGTGGACGGTTCCAAGACAATCAGCTCTTCCTGCTTACGAAAAGGTAGGTTTTGTTAAAAAAAGTGATTGGTTTGATGATGGACAGTATGGACCCAATTGTGTGGCATCTAAATACTTATAAATATAGGACAAAGGAGTGACATAATGGCAATCCCAACAACAAGAGAAACATTTAAATTCTACTGTCTTAGGTCACTTGGGCATGGTGTAATTGATATTAACGTATCAGAAGATCAGATTGATGACCGTATTGATGAAGCTCTTCAGTATTTTGCAGAATATCATTACGATGGAATTGAAAGAGTATACCTTAAACATCAAATTACACAAGATGAAATTGATAGAGCAAAAACAAATCTTAGTTCATCTGCAACAGATACCGTTGATGATTCTGTATCTGCTACATGGTTAGATGGTGCAGGGTATATTCCTACACCAGATGCAGTTATTTCCGTTGTACAAGTATTTCCTTTCACAGACAGTACTGGCGGCGATATGTTTGATATTAGATATCAGCTCCGACTGAATGACCTATACGATTTTTCGTCATCCTCTATTATGGAATATCAGATGACACTTCAACACCTAGACTTTTTAGAACACATCCTTGTAGGTGAAATTCCAATTCGTTTCAATCAACATCAACAGAGACTTTATCTAGATATGGATTGGAGTAATTCTGTTAGTGTAGGTGAATATATAATTATTGAATGTTATAGAAAGCTTGATCCAACACAATTCCCAGACATTTTCAACGACATGTATCTTAAAAAATATACATCAGCTCTTATTAAAAGACAATGGGGAGCAAACCTATCTAAGTTTAGTGGAGTAGAAATGCTTGGTGGAGTTACAATGAATGGTGCAGATATTTTCTCTCAAGCTTTAGATGAAATTACTAAGTTGGAGGATCAGATTCAATTGCACTTTGAATTACCTGTTAATGGTATGATAGGATAGTCTCATGGCAGTAAATTCAGCATTCCACACGAACAATGTTGCTGCTCTCGCAACTGAACAAAATCTTTATAAAAACTTGATTGCTGAAGTAATCCAGATTTATGGGCATGATGTTCATTATATTGATAGAACACTTGTTGCAGAAGACAACATGTTTGGAGAGGACACACTTTCTAAATTTAGGAACTCTGCAAAAATTGAAATGTATGTTGAGGACACTAGTGGTGGGTATGCTGGTGAGAAAGAACTTATGTCTAAATTTGGATTGGAAAATCTGAGTGAGATTACATTTGTAGTTGCAAAACATAGATTTCAAGAATTAACAAAACAATTCACTATTGAAGACGCAACAGATACAGCTTCGGGTGGTTCTATTCTCATGGAGACTGCAACTATAAGCCAGACAGGAAATTCTGTTGTATTTGAAGGAACTGATTTTTATCTTCTTAACGAAACTGATGCAACAGATTCAGATAGGCCATTAGAAGGTGATTTAGTTTTTCACCCAATACTTAAAAAATTGTTTCAAGTTAATTTTGTAGATCATGATGCCCCGTTCAATCAATTAGATAATAATCCAGTTTACAAATTACAGTGTCGCACATTCGATTACAGTTCGGAAGCTTTGGATACTGGTATTTCAGCTATTGATGCAATTGAAGATGCGTTGTCTGTAGATACGTTATTATATCAAGTTACATTGGAACAGTCTTCGTCTGTTAATGAAACTATTCGTATACATGATACATTCACAACTAGAGGCCTGTTGTTACAGGAACAAGAGAATTCACCCTTCTCAAATGTGTTTGATAACATCATATTTGAGGATGACTCAACTTCAGTTGGTGAGAGCTTATTACTTGAAACTGGTGAGTGGTTGTTACAAGAAGACTATATAATAGGAGAAGGTAGTAGATTATCTACTGACGTTGATCCGTCAGCTCAAAATGAGTTATTCGATAGACTAGATGATACAGTTTTAGATTTTACAGAATCTAATCCATTTGGTGATGCAGGGAGTTTAGGTTAATGTTAGGTACACAATATTATCATGAGACAATCAGAAAAGTGGTTGTCGCATTTGGTACAATGTTTAATAATATATCATTAGTTCGTAAAGACAGCGATGGTAAAGTAGTTCAGTCTATGAAGGTGCCATTAGCATATGGGCCTCGGCAAAAGTTTTTGGTTCGACTAGCTGAAGACCCTGACTTGACAAAACAAGTTGCAGTAACTCTACCTAGAATTGGTTTTGAGATTAACGGTCTTACCTATGATTCTACTAGAAAACTAAATCGTATTCAAAAATTCAAAAAGACTAAGAGTGGAAATTCTAAGCAACTTGAAACACAGTATATGCCTGTTCCATATAATGTTGGATTTGAGTTATATGTTCTTGCAAAAAATTCTGATGATGCTTTGCAGATTGTTGAACAAATTTTACCATACTTCCAACCTGAGTATACTCTTACTCTTAATGATATGGCGGAGATGGGAATTAAACGAGATGTTCCTATCGTA
>CAJWSQ010000088.1 GCA_913045895.1 uncultured Flavobacteriales bacterium
CTGTGCAATCAATTAGATCATTACAAATTTATCTAATTCTTCATTCCATAAAAGCTTGATGTCTATGAAGTTTCAATGTTCTGAAACCCTTGTGTAGCTTAACTTTTTTTAACAGCGACCCAAAAACAGAAGTTTAAACTTAAGCGTAATAATTCTGTAACTAAACAGAAAATGCTATGGGAAAAATAAATCAATTCATGTCGCTAACTTTATCTGCAGTAACTGGTGGATTAGTAGCAGTAGGGTCATTTTATTATTTAGGCGAACAAAATCAAAATCAATCGTTTGCCATTCAACCTAACCAAGCTCAGGTTACGCATACCAAAATGCCTGGGGCAACAGCTTTTGAAGCAGTTGACTTTACAAGTGCGGCTGAACAAACTGTAACTGGTGTGGTACACGTTAAAACAGTTTCTGCTGGTAAGGAGTATTATCAAATTAATCCGCTGCAGTATTTCTTCTTTGGGCAAGCTGATGCAGTACCACGTAAAAGTCCAGATCAATTAGGCTCGGGATCTGGTGTGATTATTTCTTCAGATGGTTATATCGTAACCAATAATCACGTTGTTAACGGAGCCGATGAAGTAACTGTTGTTTTGAATGACAATCAATCTTATAAAGCTGAGGTAGTTGGTAAAGATGCCAGTACCGATGTTGCTCTATTAAAGGTTGAAGCCAAGAACTTGCCTGTTGTTCCATTCGGAAATTCAGACCATGTTAAGTTGGGTGAGTGGGTTTTGGCAGTTGGTAACCCTTACAATTTAAATTCAACCGTTACAGCTGGAATTGTATCAGCCAAAGGACGAAACATTAATATTATGCCAACAGGAAGCAACAATGGTGGATATGCTCCAATTGAGTCATTCATTCAAACAGATGCAGCTGTAAACCCAGGAAATAGTGGTGGGGCATTAGTGAATACGAAAGGCGAATTAGTAGGAATAAATACAGCTATTAAATCACCAACTGGAACGTTTACAGGATATTCTTTTGCTGTGCCTGTTAACATTGTGAAGAAAGTGGTTGAAGACCTTAAAGAATATGGTGTTGTTCAACGCGGGTTTATTGGTGTTGCTATTCGCGATGTAAATGAAGATTTGTTGAAAGAAGAAGATCTTTCGGTTACTTCAGGAGTTTACGTGAGCGGATTGTTAGACGAAGGAGCAGCCAAAGATGCTGGATTAGAAGAAGGTGATGTGATTGTTCAAGTTGGAACAAATGCAGTAAAAAGTGTTCCCGAATTACAAGAGCAAATTGGCAGATATCGTCCTGGTGATGAGGTTTCTATCACTGTAAATAGAGATGGAAAACTAAAACAGTTTCCAGTTGTGTTGAAAAACAAATTTGGAAATACAGATTTGGTATCAAAAGAAGAAGTGCATTCAATGTCGGCTTTAGGAGCAGAGTTCGAACCACTTTCAGCAGAAATGAAAAATAAGTTAAGAGTAGATCACGGAATTCAAGTGAAGAAAATTGATGGTGGAAAATTGAAATCTGCTGGAGTAAAAGAAGGCTTTATCATTTTGAGAGTTGATAAAGAAGAAATAAATGATGTAGAAGATTTAAACAATGCCTTTGCCGGAAAACAAGGCGGAATACTGATTGAGGGTGTGTATCCCAACGGTACTCGCGGTTATTACGGTGTAGGAATGTGATTTTAGTTGTTTTTTATCTGGTTAATAAAGGCTGTTCTTAGGAGCAGCCTTTATTGTTTTATGAAGTTTCAAAAATCTATCTTTGCACTCAAAATCTGAAAATTAACTTAAACTTTAGATTATGTCTGTTTCTTCTTTGAAAGAATCGTATAAGCAAGAGTTGGATAATCAAGTAGAGCAGGAACGCGCTGCAGTGAGCTTGATAAACTCTATTGGAAAACTGCTTTATGACAATGCAGTTGAATTGGTTTTATTTAGAACTCACTTAGTAGATACAAGCGTTTCTGAGATCTTAAATGCTCACAACTACGCAAGAACGGTAGTAAATCGTCAAGTTTCTATTTTCGATACAGCTGAATTAGCTGCCGAAATGGTGAAAATGGACTTAGCTCCAGCGAAAGTAGATATCGGTAAACTTGCTGCTGAGTTTAACGAAGAAAAAGATCAGTTTGGTGGTTCAAAAGCAGATTTCTTAGCTGCTAAAATAGGGTCATTTAATAAAGAAAACTCTTCAGTAGAGCCTAAAGACGTAGTTCTTTTCGGATTCGGTCGTATCGGTCGTTTAGCTGCTCGCGAATTAATCAAGCAATTCGGTAAAGGCCAGCAGTTGCGTCTACGTGCCATCGTAACACGCGATGATTCTGATGCAAGTATCATTAAACGTGCTGCTTTATTGAGAAACGATTCAGTTCACGGTCATTTTGCAGGAACTATTGTTGAAGATCTTGAAAACAAAGCGTTAATCATCAACGGACAGCGTGTTCATATGATTGGAGCTAATGATCCTTCAGCAATTGATTATACTGCTTATGGTATTGAAAACGCTATGTTGATTGACAACACTGGTGTTTTTAAAACACGTGACGAATTGGGAATTCACTTAAAAGCAAACGGAATTTCAAAAGTAATTCTGACTGCTCCAGGAAAAGAAATTCCAAACATCGTGTACGGAATCAATCACTTCGATTTAGATATTGAAGATGAAAATATTTTCTCTGCAGCATCTTGTACTACCAATGCCATTTCTCCGGTATTGAAAGTAATCAACGACAAATACGGAGTTGTTAAAGGTCACATCGAAACGGTTCATGCTTATACTAACGATCAAAACTTGTTAGATAACATGCACAAAAAACCAAGACGTGGTCGTTCAGCTGCTATCAATATGGTAATTACTTCAACAGGTGCTGGGTCTGCAGTAACTAAAGTAATTCCAGATTTAAAGGATAAGTTAACAGCAAACGCAGTACGTGTACCAACTCCTAACGGTTCATTAGCTATTTTGAGTTTAGAGTTGAATCAAGAGGTTTCTGTAGAAGATATTAATGATGCTGTTAAAGCTGCTGCATTAGAAGGCAACTTAGTTAATCAAATCAACTTCAACATAGATCCTGAGTTAGTATCTAACGATATTATCGGTAACTCTTGTTGTTCAGTATTTGATAGCAATGCTACATTGGTTCACCCAAATGGAAAAAGTGTTGTTCTTTACACTTGGTATGACAACGAGTTTGGATATACTAAACAAGTTATTCGCTTAGCTAAATACGTAGCTAAAGTGCGTAGATTACACTATTATTAAGATTCTGATTTGAATTTTAGATATAAAAAAAGGAGGCTAAACAGCCTCCTTTTTTGTTTGGGTAAACATCGATTCCAGTTTTGTATATCTAAAGTCGAATATGGAGTTGAGTTTCTTCTCAACAAATATCAATCGAGCAATTTCACCTAAAGGTCCAAATGGAATGGCGTAGTCAACAATGTCTGTCATTTTAACACCATCTGGGTGAGCTTCAAAAAAGTGTTTGTGATGCCAAAACGCGTATGGTCCAAAGCGTTGTTCATCAACAAAATAATGCTGTTCTTTTACGTGTTTAATCTCAGTTGTCCAACGCATCGGGATGTTTAGCACAGGGCGAACAATGTAGTTGATGATCATTCCTTCATACATGTTCTCATCTGGTTTTGGAGGAAGAATCTCAAAACTCATATCATCAGGAGTAATTTCGTTTAGGTTTTGTGGAGTGCTAAAAAAACTCCAAGCTTCTTCTAAACTCAGCGGCAATATTTGGGTTCGTTTTAACTGGTAAACACGCATCTTGACTTACTTTGTTTACTGAAACAAAAGTTAAAATAGATTGTTTATGAGCAGCTCCAACATCGTGTGGTATTGTAAATCTTTCAATGAATTATCTGGTTCTGAGTTATACGATATTCTTCAGCTTAGAACTGAAGTCTTTGTGGTTGAGCAAAACTGTGTATATCAAGAATGCGATGGAAAGGATCAAAAAGCTTGGCACTTGGCAGGAAGATTAAACGGTGAGTTGGTTGCATACAGCAGAATATTACCTAAAGGAGTTTCATATCCAAATTCAGCTTCAATTGGAAGGGTAGTAGTAAAACAATCGCAGCGCATGAATCAGATTGGTATCGACTTGATGAATCAATCAATAGAAACAATTGGTCAGTTGTTGGGGAAACAGGATATCACAATTTCGGCACAACAATATTTAACTGCATTTTACCAGAAGTTTGGTTTTGAAACCTATGGTGAGCCTTATTTAGAAGATGGTATCCCACATATTGGAATGAAAAAAGCCGGAAACTAAGTCCGGCTACGAGCAAAGTAATTTTGCATCGGGGGTACTATTAATACGATAATTCGCTTCTTCTTAAAAACAGTTTCAATATTTGAATTTTGATGAAACTGATAAGCATTCAATTGAGGATTAAATACTTGAAAAAATAAGTACCGAATATTCTTTTAATATTTCAGCTAAAATCAAAATCATTTTTTGATAAGCTCTTCAAATTCGGCCTCGTTAGATTCAACAATGTGTGAATCAGTCATTTCAATAAGTGCACTGATGAAAATAATTTCAGGATATTGCTTAGCTTCAATAAACTGAGTGAAAACCTTTGAGCCAATTATTTGTATTTGATAAAAAGACCTTTCACTTTCTATCTTAAACAAATTTTTACCGTTTGTATATTTGCGATAAATCGGAAACTGTATCATAAATAGCTATCAAAAAAATGGAAAACGAATATTTCAATACCGGCAAAGAAAAGTACAAAAATCGTGACTTTGAAGGTGCGGTACTTGATTTTACATATGCCATTGAAGCCGAACCAGATGTTGCCGATTATTATTACGAAAGAGGATTGTCTTATTTCCACTTGAATAAGAAGAGTTTGGCGCTTATGGATTTGAATGAAGCTCAAAAGCTGCAGCCAAATTATCCGTTCAGATACTCGAGTAGAGCATACATTAAAGATTCTTGTGGAGATACAATTGGAGCCATTGAAGATTATAAAAGAGCCATTGAGCTAGACCCTGAAGATGCTGTTTCGTACAACAACTTGGGCTTACTCCAAGAAAAATTAGGATATGAAGAGGCTTCTAAAAAGAATTTTTCAAGAGCCGATTTACTAGCAGAGAAATCCGATTTTTTGAATTTGATTTCGATGGAGGATTCTAAAAAGCAAGAATCTGAACCTACAACTCAAGAGGCGGACACTCCAAATAAACCAGGAGTATTTAGTACTATCTTCAAGGTGTTTACAGATAAAAAAACCTTTCGCGAATTTGTTACTTTCGTTAAGAACGGATTCAAGTAAAACACATGAGCACCTTTCTTCAGGAAGCAGCTACCAAACTTTACGAACAGGTAGATTCAAAATCATTTAGAAACACACTTATTTTTCTTCCATCAAGAAGATCGGTTCACTTTTTTAATCGTGAATTAGAAAGAAGGTCTTCTGGAGCATCTTGGTTTCCTAAGGTAATTTCAATTGAAGATTTTATTCTGGAGTTAACAGGATTGATGATTCCTGGAAATACGGAGTTAACGCTTAAACTGTACCATCAATACAGCATGTTGGTGAAGCCTGAAGATCGTGAAACACTAGATCGTTTTGCTCAGTGGAGTGGAACACTTTTGTCTGATTTCAGTGATTTAGATGCTTATGCAATTGATACCGATCAGCTTTTCCAGAATATTTCTGATATCCGAAATATTGAAAAGTGGAATCCAGAAGATGGAAGTGTAGAAGCTACCGATTTGCAGCAAGCTTATTTGAGAAATGGTGCATTCATGGGAAAGTTATACAAGGCTTTTTCAGAATCACTTCTCGAAAATAATGAAGCCTATTTAGGCCTAGCATACCGCAAAGCAACAGAAGGGCTTCAGCAGCAATACGAGCGTAGTTTTAAAGCGTTTTCAAATGTGTGGTTCATTGGGTTTAATGCATTGAATGCATGTGAAATTCAGTTGATAAAACAGTTACGTCAATTGGTGCATTTGAAACTCGTTTGGGATGTTGATTCTTACTATTTAGAAAATAGACATCAAGAGGCGGGGATGTTTATCAGGCAATATATTAACCTGTGGCCTGAGAATAATATTGTTATTAAGTCTACTGGATACGAATCGCCAAAAGATATTTATGCTTATGCTACCAACGGTAAAGATGGAATCGCTCAAATTACTGGTCAAGTTCTCGAAAATCAGCCACTTGAATCTGTAACGAAAACAGCGGTTGTATTAAGCGATGAGAAATTATTGACTCCAGTATTACATGCAATTCCTGAAAAAATTGATGCCTTTAATATCACAGCGGCACTTTCTTTAGAGCAGTCGGTTTATTCAGATTGGTTGATCCAATTTGTGCAAATGCACATCGAAACGGTAGAATCAAAAAAGGAATTTTATCACAGAAATGTTTTGTCTATCGTCAATCACCCCGCTGTTGGAGCATTTATCCTCGATGAGAAAAAACTGCATCAAGCAGTTCAGAAACTGGTTAAAGAGAATTTTATTTACACCAACTCAAAAACGTTAATTGATCTTTTTGAATCTGCTATACATGCGGAGGTATTAACGCTTCTTTTCGCCAAAAAGACAAGTTTAGAAGCCATCATTCAAGCTTCAATTTCATTTTTACAAGTCATTCAAAAAGGTAAGAAAGACGAAGGTTTTTCACTCTTTCAGCGAGAACAAGCTTTAGGTTTGATTCATGCTTTAGAGGGCCTTGAACGATTAATTATAGATTACCAGATTCAGCTAAACGGGAAATCGCTTCGGATGCTTTTGCAGCAAGTAGTTTCTTTAGAAACTGTGAATTTTATTGGAGAGCCTCTTAAAGGGTTACAAGTAATGGGAGTGTTAGAATCTAGAACGTTAGATTTTGAACGCGTAATACTGACATCCGTTAACGAAGGAGTTCTTCCAGCTGGAAAAAAAGGAAGGTCTTTTATTCCGTTTGATGTTAAACGCGAATTCCAACTACCAACTCACCACGAGAAAGACGCGATTTATGCCTATCACTTTTACCGTTTGTTACAACGGGCTAAAGAGGTTCATCTGATTTATGATGTGTCTAATGAAGGCATCGGAAATACAGAGCCCAGTCGTTTTTTAAAGCAATTGGAGGTAGAATGGGCAAATGAATCTAAAGGCAGGAATTTTATCCATCGAGAATGGACAATTTCATCCAAACACAATCATCCAAACACACTTGAAATAGCTAAGTCTGATTCAATTTTATCAGCACTTAAAAGCCTATTTGAATATGGTATTTCGCCAACTGCGATGAATACTTACATCAATTCTCCAATTGATTTTTACTTCAAATATTTAGTAGGATTGAGAGAAGTTGATGAGGTTTACGAATCGCTTGAGAGCAGGCATATTGGTGACGTCATGCACGATATATTAGAGCAAACGTTAACGCCCTACCTCAGTCAAATTTTATTTGAGCAGGTTTACAATGACCTGAATAAGAATTTGGGAGATGAAGTTCAAAAACGTCTTTCAGAATTGTTGGGAGTGAAGTATCTACGTGGAAAAAACTACCTAACAAAAGAGTTTATTGTTGCTTACTTAAAGCGTTTCATAGACTTTGAAATTGATAGATTTAAGAAAAGCGAAGTTCATCTGATTGGAGTTGAGGTTGGAAAAAAAGAACACGGTGAGCCGTTGCAGCGAATTATTGAAGTTGATGGAGTTTCAATCTGTGTGAAAGGAATTGCCGATAGAGTAGAGCATGAAAACGGGCAGCTTAGAATTGTTGATTACAAATCTGGTGTTGTTACTCCAACTGACCTAAAGGTGAATGAGATGGAGGAGTTATTTACAAATCGTAAAAACTCCAAAGCACTTCAATTAATGACGTATGCTTGGTTGTATTTCAGTTATTCTAAAACTGAGCGTTTAGAGGCGTGTATTGTTAGTTTTCCACGAATGAGTCACGGATTAATTCCACTCAGTATTAATGGGGAAACCATCCTAGATACTGAAATGATGGAATTGTTTGAAGTGGAGTTGAAGCGTTATTTTGGAGAGATGTTAAACGCTGAAATACCATTTGTATCACATCCCGATGAGGAGTATACTCTATTTGAACTAACTCAATAAAACTGACAAATGTCAGATTCATATATGAGTTGGATCATTTTACAGGAGAATAGATATTTATCACTTTGAGGGCGCAGCTGATTTTGACAGGGTCATGCTTCAAGCCCAGCGGACTTGATCGGAATGTTTTGTTACCTGTCAAATGATAAAGCCCCGTATTCACGGGGCTTTTCTTGTTTTATGCATTGGGTAATTTACCCGGATATTCCTTCAATCCTGCGGCTATACACTCGATAGCTTTTTGCAAATGTTCTTTCTCTAATACGTATGCAATACGCACTTGTCTTTTTCCATGTTCTGGATCTGTGTAGAAACCAGCGGCAGGAGCCATCATTACAGTGTCACCATCTAAATCAAATGAATCTAACATCCATTGACAAAAGCGTTCTGCATCCATTACAGGCAATTCAGCTACACAATAAAATGCTCCACTTGGTTTTGGACAAACCACTCCTGGAATCTCATTCAATCCGTCAACAAGTAAATCACGTCTTTCAACATATTCTTGTTTAACATCATCAAAATACGCTTGAGGCGTGTTTAATGCACCTTCTGCAGCAATTTGAGCCAGAGTTGGAGGACTTAGTCTTGCCTGTGCAAATTTCAATGCTGTAGCAATTACTTCATGGTTTCTCGAAACCAAAGCACCGATTCGAGCGCCACACATACTGTATCTTTTAGAAACTGAATCAACCAATACAACGTTGTCTTCGATATCCTCTAAGTTCATTACAGATACATGCTTTTTGTTTTCATAAACAAACTCTCGATACACTTCATCGGCAAATAAGAAAAGGTCATGCTTTTTCACTAAAGCACTAATAACCTCCAGCTCTTCTTGAGTATATAAATACCCTGTTGGATTTCCTGGGTTACAGATTAAAATGGCTTTAGTTTTTGGCGTAATGATTTTTTCAATCTCGCTTACTGGAGGTAATGCAAAGCCGTCTTCGATTTTAGCAGTTACCGGAACTACATTTACTCCTGATAAAGTTGCAAAACCATTGTAATTGGCATAAAATGGTTCGGGAATAATGACTTCATCACCTTCATCTAAGCATGACATGAATCCAAAAACAAGAGCTTCAGATCCACCAGTTGTTACTAAGATATTCTCATAAGAAATATCAATACCAACTGATTTGTAATATCCTGCTAATCCTTTTCTGTAGCTCTCATTTCCAGCCGAATGGCTGTAAGCAATTACATCAAGGTTTGCATTTTTAACAGCATCAATAGCTGATTGAGGAGAGTGGATATCGGGTTGTCCAATATTTAGGTAAAATACGTTTTTACCTGCTTTTGTGGCTGCTTCAGCAAATGGGACTAGTTTACGAATGGGTGACTCCGGCATGGAGTGCCCCTTTTGAGAAATCTGAGGCATAAACTTATTATTTTTTCTAGTTGGCCGCGAATGTATTCTATTTAACCCGAAACAAAAAAACCGTGATTAGATTGATCTAACCACGGTTCTTATATTTTTTGTTGAGCTACTTATTAGTGAGCAACAGGAGCCGCATTTTGGTTAACCGGCATTGTTTCTTCTTTTGGCGTAGCTTTAATGTTTCCTTTAATGCGAATCACTTGCGTTGGAGCATTTGAAGCATTCGAAGTAATCGTTACACTTTTGTTGATCGGACCAACACGCTTGCTATCGTATTTTACTTTGATTGCAGCTTGAGCACCAGGAGCAATTGGCTCACGAGGCCACTCAGGAACTGTACAACCACAAGATCCACGAGCGTTTGAAATTACTAATGGCTCAGTACCTGTATTCGTAAATACGAATTCAGTAGAGGCGTCACCCCCTTGGTTTAATGTACCGAAATCATGAACTTCTTTTTCGAACTGAAGTTCAGCACCTCCTACATTTTCTTGAGCTGTAGCTTGGAAAATGATACCAAGTAAAAATGCTAATCCTAACAGAATTTTCTTCATAGTGATAATATTTTAATACTCACAAATGTAGTAATTCATTTTACCTGTTAAATCGTTTAACACATCGTTAACACGGCAAATAATACCGCATAGCAAGTATTTAATCTGTTGTTTGAAATAAGTATATTTGATGCCAAATCTAAGCCCAAGCCATTATGAAAGCAATATACTTTACCATTTTTTTATCTGTAGCAATGTTTGGGTTTTTCACTTCGTGTGAGAATTCAAATCAAAAACAAACTCAAACAGTAACTGAAACTAAGCGAGTTGAAATTACGGTGAAAGATATTCGTGGTAAAAACATTACCTACGATTTTTACCAAGTAAAAGGTAAAGATGAGTTGGAATACCTTTCTACAGAGGTTGCAGACAAAGATGGAAATACAATTGTGGTGTTAGATGTAAAGCAAGACATTAACAACATCATAGAAAAAAGAACTAAAAACGGTGTTGAAAAACGTCAAATCGTTCCGTTAAGAAGCAATAAACTTGTTGTTCAATTCTTATTGTAATTATCTCATGAATAAGAATATTATCAAGATTGCGATCATCGTTATCGTATTGTTGTTTTTAGTATCAATCTATTTCGATTTTGGTCAGATTGAT
>CAJWSQ010000089.1 GCA_913045895.1 uncultured Flavobacteriales bacterium
AACAGTTTTACGTTTTCCTTTACGAGTACGAGAATTGTTTTTGGTTCTTTGTCCACGTAATGGTAAACCAGCACGATGGCGAACACCTCTAAAACAACCTATATCCATTAATCGCTTAATGTTAAGTTGTACTTCAGAGCGTAAAGCACCTTCAACTTTTAAATTCTCATTGATGTAGGTACGAATACGAGCTAACTCGTCATCATCCCAATCTTGTACTTTTTTACTTTCATCAACTTGAGCTGAAGACAAAATCTCTTTAGCTGTTGATGACCCGATGCCATAGATATAGGTCAAACCAATGACCCCTCTTTTATTTTTCGGCAAATCGATACCTGCAATCCTAGCCATAATACAAGTTTATCCCTGACGTTGTTTAAATTTCGGATTCTTCTTGTTAATCACGTACAGTCTGCCTTTTCGTCTAACGATTTTGCAGTCTGCACTTCTCTTTTTCAATGAAGCTCTAACTTTCATTTTATTCAGTCTCCGTTTTTACGACTTATATCTGTATGATATTCTACCTTTTGTAAGATCATAAGGTGACATTTCAACCTTCACTTTATCTCCTGGTAAAATTTTAATGTAGTGCATTCTCATTTTACCTGAAATATGTGCAGTAATCATGTGACCATTTTCTAATTCTACGCGAAACATTGCATTTGATAATGCTTCGACAATCACTCCATCCTGCTCAATTGAAGCTTGTTTAGCCATATACTCCTTAGTCTTTTGTTTAACCAGCCATTCCGAATGCCTCAGAACGACCTTTTAATTTACCAGATTTCATTAATCCATCGTAATGACGCATCAACAAATAACTTTCAATCTGTTGAAGCGTATCAAGAACTACACCTACCATAATCAGAAGTGAAGTACCTCCGAAAAAGTAAGAGAAGCCTTGTGACACCCCTGCTTTCAATGCGAAAGCGGGCAAAATCGCAATCAATGCCAAAAATAAAGCTCCTGGCAAAGTTATACGAGATAACACATTATCTACAAAGTTAGCAGTGTCTAATCCTGGTTTAACACCTGGAATAAAACCACCATTCTTCTTCAAATCATCAGCCATTTGTTGAGGATTAATAGTGATTGCTGTGTAGAAATATGTAAAGATGATAATCATCATCGCGAAGATGAAATTATACCAGAATCCACCTATGTCATTAAACATAGCTGCAAATCCAGTTAATTCTTGATTATCACTAAAGTTAACTAGAGTAACAGGAATCATCATTAATGCCTGCGCAAAGATGATTGGCATTACCCCAGCCGCGTTAACTTTTAGAGGTATATATTGTCTGGCACCCATTGCTTGAGGTTGACCAGAAACAACTTTTTTAGCAAACTGTACAGGAATTCTACGAACTCCTTGTACAAGTAATACTGTAACCAAAATGATTACTAATAGTACTACTAGTTCGATCAGCATAACAACTAAACCACCACCGGCATCACCCATTTGAGATTCAAACTCAAATAAGAATGCACTAGGTAATCCAGCTACGATACCAATCATGATTAATAATGATATACCATTTCCAATACCTTTATCTGTAATTCTCTCACCTAACCACATAACAAACAAAGTTCCTGCAGTTAGAATAATTACTGATGGTACTGTAAACGACATAAACCCTGGGCTATTAATAGCTTCAGCAGGAACCTGCATTGCTAAATAACCAGGGGCTTGCCCTAATGTGATAGCGATAGTTAGGAAGCGTGTCCATTGATTTATCTTCTTACGACCACTTTCACCTTCCTTCTGTAACTTTTGTACGGAAGGAACGGCTATACCCAACAACTGCATTATAATAGATGCAGAAATGTATGGCATAATTCCTAGTGCGAAAATAGATGCTCTTGAAAAGGCACCTCCTGCAAATATATTAAGTAATGCAGCTATACCAGTTGCTCCTGAAGATGCAGCTTCCAATTGAATTGGGTCTACACCAGGAAGTACAACATAAGAGCCTGCTCTATACACAAGAAGTAGACCAAGAGTCATAAGGATTCTTGATCTCAATTCTTCAATCTTAAAAATATTTGCTATGGTCTCAAAAAAGCGTTTCATCAATTAGATTGTTTTTGCTTCACCACCTTTTGCTTCAATAGCTGATTTTGCAGATGCTGAAAATTTGTGTGCTTCAACTGTTAATTTAGCGTTTAATTCGCCACGACCTAAGATTTTTACTAAGTCGTTTTTGCTAGCTAAACCGTTTTCAATTAATACTTCAAGAGTAACATCAGTAACTTTTTTGTTATCTGATAACTCTTGTAAAGTATCAATGTTGATAGCTTTATATTCTACACGATTAATATTCGTGAATCCAAATTTAGGTACACGTCTTTGAAGAGGCATTTGACCACCTTCAAAACCAATCTTTTTAGAGTAACCAGATCTGGATTTAGCACCTTTGTGACCGCGAGTAGAAGTACCGCCTTTTCCTGAAGCGACACCACGACCCTTACGAGTTTTATTTTTAACTGAACCTGTTGCAGGTTTCAATGAATTCAAATTCATGGTAACTGTCTTAGTTTGATTAAACTTCTTCTACCTTAACCAAGTGAGCTACTTTCTTAACCATCCCAACAATTTGAGGAGTTGAAGTATGCTCTACTGTTTGGTTCATACGCTTTAGTCCAAGAGCTTCTAGAGTTCTCTTTTGATCTACAGGACGTTTGATCTTAGATCTAACTTGAGTGATTTTTAATGTTGCCATTGTTCTAAAGAATTAACCGTTAAACACTTTATCAACACTAACTCCACGGTGTTCAGCTACAGCAGCTGCATCACGTAATTGGCTTAATGCATCAATAGTTGCCTTAACCACGTTAGCCGGGTTAGAAGAACCTTTTGACTTTGCCAATACATCTGTTACACCAACACTCTCTAAAACTGCACGCATCGCACCACCGGCAATTACTCCGGTACCATGTGCTGCTGGTTTCAAGAATACACGAGCACCACCGTATTTACCGTTTTGCTCATGTGGAACAGTACCTTTTACTAGAGGAACTTTGATTAAGTTCTTCTTAGCATCATCAATACCTTTTGAAATTGCAGTAGTAACCTCTTTGGCTTTTCCAAGACCGTGTCCAACAACACCACTCTCATCACCTACTACAACTACAGCAGAAAAACTAAATGTACGACCACCTTTGGTTACTTTAGTTACCCTGCGAATGTTTACCAACTTATCTTTTAATTCGATATCGCTGGATTTCACTTTTTTAATGTTTTCGTTAGCCATCTTCTTCCTTAGAATTTAAGTCCGGCTTCACGTGCAGCATCAGCGAATGCTTTCACACGGCCATGATATAAATAACCATTACGGTCGAATACTACATTAGATACTCCTGCAGCAACTGCTTTTTCAGCAAGTTTCTTACCCACTAATTTTGCTTGTTCCATTTTTGGAACATTGTGAGCTTCTTTGTCATTCAAAGATGAAACTGACACAACTGTAGAATTATTTAAATCATCTACTAATTGTGCGTAGAACTCGCTGTTGCTACGGAAGATTGTAAGTCTAGGTCTTTCGGCTGTGCCTGTAACCTTTGAACGAACTCTCTTTTTAATTTTCGCTCTACGATCAATTTTAGTAATTGCCATGTTTTACTAATTATTTTTTGGCAGCTGATTTACCAGCTTTTCTTCTAATTTGTTCACCTACAAAGCGGATACCTTTTCCTTTATATGGTTCAGGTTTACGCAATGATCTAATTTTAGCCGCTACCATCCCGATAAGTTGCTTATCATGAGATTCTAGAGTAACGATAGGATTTTTACCACGCTCAGATACAGCACTCACCTTAATTTCAGCAGGTAATTGCATAACGATTGCATGAGAGAAACCTAATGCTAATTCTAAATTTTGTCCTGTTGCAGTAGCACGGTAACCTACACCGACTAATTCCATGTCTTTCTTGTAACCTTCACTAACACCAATTACCATGTTGTTAATTAAAGATCTATAAAGACCATGTTTTGCACGAACTTCTTTGTCTTCAGATGAACGAATAACGTTTACTTCGTTGTCATTCACATTCACAGAAACTGCAGGATCAATAATATCCTGAGTTAGCTCTCCTTTGGGTCCTTTAACAGAAACTGTATTTGCGTTTACTGTTACGGTTACTCCTGAAGGAATTGTTATTACTGCTTTACCTATACGTGACATGCTGTTCTAACATTTACGATACATAGCAGAGAACTTCTCCACCAACGTTCAACAATCTTGCTTCTTTGTCTGTCATTACTCCTTTAGAAGTAGACAAAATTGCAATACCCAAACCATTCAATACACGTGGTAAAGATTTCGAATCTGCATATTTTCTCAAACCTGGAGAACTCACGCGAGTTAAATCACGAATTGCAGACACTTTGGTCTTAGGATTATATTTCAATGCGATTTTGATTGTTCCTTGAGGTCCATTCTCATCTTCAAACTTGTAGTTCAAGATGTAACCTTTGTCAAACAAAATCTTAGTCATTTCCTTTTTAAGGTTCGATGCAGGGATCTCCACTACACGGTGTCCTGCACCCACGCCATTTCTAATGCGTGTTAGGTAATCTGCTATTGGATCAGTCATTTTTTACCTCTTTAAAAATTACCAACTTGCTTTAGTAACACCTGGGATCAACCCAGCAACTGCCATTTCACGGAATGTTACACGAGAAATACCAAAAGTTCTCATATAACCTCTTGGTCTACCAGTTAGTTTACAACGGTTGTGCAACCTTACTGAAGAAGAGTTCTTAGGCAACTTTTGTAAAGCTTCCCAATCTCCTTCGGCTTTAAGTCTTGCACGCTTTTCAGCGTATTGCTCAACCATTCTCTCACGTTTGCGCTCACGCGCTTTCATTGATTCTTTAGCCATGTTGCTTATTTCTTAAATGGTAAACCAAATGATTCTAATAGTGCAAATCCTTCTTCGTCTGTGTTTGCAGTTGTTACAAACGTAATATCCATACCTGTAATATTAGGTACTTTATCGATATCAATTTCAGGGAAAATGATTTGTTCTTTAATTCCTAGTGTATAGTTACCTCTACCATCCATTTTACGAGAGATACCACGGAAGTCACGAGTACGAGGCAATGCTACTGATACTAAACGATCTAAAAAATCGTACATCATATCGCCACGTAAAGTAACTTTAGCACCGATTGGCATTCCTTTACGTAATTTAAAGTTTGAGATATCTTTCTTAGAATATGTAGCAATAGCTTTCTGACCAGTAATAGCTGTTAACTCATTTACTGCATTATCAACTAATTTTTTGTCAGTTGTAGCTTTACCTAATCCTTGACTTAAAATGATTTTTGTAAGTCTTGGTACTTGCATCACGGAAGTATACTGGAAACGCTCTTTAAGCGCATCTACCATAGTTTCCTGATACTGGCTTTTTAGTCTTGGAGTGTAACTCATCACTTAATTTCCTCCTGGCTTTTCTTTGAATAGCGTACAGACTTACCGTCAGCATTTTTCTTTCTGCCAATACGACCGGCATTTCCGCTACCATCAACTACCATCAAGTTTGAGATATGAATCCCAGCTTCTTTCTCAACAATTCCACCTTGTGGATTTGTTGCTGATGGCTTTTGATGCACTTTTACTATGTTCAATCCTTCTACGGTAACACGATCCTTCTTTCCTAAGATCTCAAGGACTTTACCTGACTTACCTTTGTCTTCTCCGGCAAGTACTTTTACCGTATCTCCTAATTTAATATGAAGTTTTTTACTCATGGTAATTCAGTTTAAAGCACCTCTGGAGCTAGTGAAACAATTTTCATAAACTGCTTCTCACGAAGCTCACGTGCTACTGGACCGAAGATACGTGTTCCACGCATCTCTCCAGCTTTGTTCAACAATACGACAGCGTTATCATCAAAACGGATATATGATCCGTCTGGACGTCTTACTTCTTTGCGTGTGCGAACAACTACCGCTGGACTAACTTGTCCTTTTTTAATGTTACCATTAGGCATGGCGCTTTTTACAGATACTACGATCTTATCGCCCACGGATGCATATCTTCTTTTTGTACCGCCTAATACACGGATACATAAAACTTCTTTCGCTCCGCTGTTATCGGCAACTCCTAATCTTGATTCTTGTTGTATCATCGCTCAGATAATCTTGAAAGCTTACTTAGCCTTTTCAATAATTTCAACTAATCTCCAGTTCTTCGACTTGCTCAAAGGTCTGGTCTCCATGATACGAACTGTATCGCCTACGCCACACTCGTTCTTCTCATCGTGAGCAGTAAATTTTTTCGTTTTCTTAACGAATTTCCCATACATAGGGTGCTTTACTTTACGCTCAACAGTTACAACGATAGATTTCTCCATCTTATCGCTTGTAACTACACCAACACGTTCTTTTCTAAGATTTCTCTGCATGGCTTATTTGGTTTGTTCGTTAAGTTCACGTTTTCTCAACTCAGTGCTTAATCTAGCAACCGTTCTACGCTTATCACGAATCTGAATTGGGTTTTCCAATTGAGATACCGTATGATTCATGCGTAGTTGTTCAAGAGCGCTTTGTTCAACACCAATGCGTTCTTTGATCTCTTCTGTGGTCATTTCACCAATAACTGACTGCTTCATCTTTTGTCTTTTTAAGCTACGTAATCTCTACGTGTAACAGTTTTAGTTTTCACAGGCAATTTCTGAGATGCTAAACGCAACGCTTCATGAGCTACCTCTGGAGAAACTCCATCGATTTCAAACATGATTGTACCTGGCTTGATTTTAGCAACCCAATGGTCTAACGCACCTTTACCTTTACCCATACGAACCTCTGCAGGTTTACTTGTTATTGGCACATCAGGAAAAATTCTGATCCAAACCTGACCTTCACGTTTCATGTAACGGGTCATAGCAATACGAGCAGCTTCAATCTGACGAGAAGTGATTCGACCAGCAGCTAAACTTTTGATTCCAAAAGTTCCGAAAGCGATCTCATGACCTCTTCCTGCTACTCCTTTGATGCGTCCTTTCTGGACTTTTCTGTGCTTAACTTTCCTTGGCTGTAACATCCTTTTTTCGTTTCAACCGTTAATTATTTGCGTTTACCTCTAAACTTACCACCTGACTTACCGCCTTTTTTCTCAGCGCCAAAGTTTGGTGAAAGGTCACGCTTTCCATATACTTCACCTTTACATATCCATACTTTAATACCGATACGACCATACGTTGTATGAGCTTCGCTTAATGCGTAATCGATATCTGCACGGAAAGTATGCAATGGTGTTCTTCCTTCTTTGTACATCTCTGAACGAGCCATCTCAGCACCGTTCAAACGACCGCTAATCAAAACCTTGATACCTTCAGCACCCATTCTCATGGTAGAAGCTACAGCCATTTTAATTGCACGTCTGAAAGAGATACGTCCTTCAATTTGACGAGCAATACTATCAGCTACTAAACGTGCATCTAGTTCAGGTCTTTTGATTTCGAAGATGTTGATTTGAACTTCTTTATTAGTAAGTTTTTTCAACTCTTCTTTAAGCTTGTCTACTTCTTGTCCACCTTTACCAATAATGATACCTGGACGAGCAGTATGTATAGTAACCGTTACAAGCTTTAATGTGCGCTCGATAATGATTTTAGATACACTGGCTTTTCTTAGACGAGCGTTTAGATATCTACGGATCTTGTAATCTTCAGCAATCTTATCGCCATAATTGTCTCCACCGTACCAGTTTGAATCCCAGCCACGAATGAAGCCTAGTCTATTACCGATTGGATTTGTCTTTTGTCCCATCTAATTATTCGTTTTCTGCCAATTTGGTATCTAATACCAAGGTTACATGATTAGATCTTTTGCGAATACGGTGAGCTCTACCTTGAGGGGCTGGCTGAATTCGTTTTAATGAACGACCTTCATCAACACGGATTTCTTTTACAAATAAACCAGCACCATCTGCGCTTTCACCAGATTTTTCTTCGTAGTTAGCAACTGCAGAACGCAATAATTTCTCTAATCTAATAGAGGCTTCCTTTTTAGAAAATTGCAATACTGCGGCAGCTTTCTCAACTTCCATCCCTGAGATAAGATCAGCTACTAATCTCATTTTTCTCGGAGATGTAGGGCAATTATTCAGTTTTGCTAGATAAATGCTTTTTCTAGCTTCTTTACGGCTTTCAGCCGCTATACGTTTCCTTGCACCCATGTCCTATTATTTTCTGCCTTTATCTTTTTTGCCTGCGTGACCACGGAAGTTACGAGTTGGTGCAAATTCACCTAACTTATGACCTACCATGTTCTCAGTTACAAAAACAGGAATGAATTTATTACCGTTGTGTACAGCAATGGTCATACCAACGAATTCTGGTGTGATCATTGATGCTCTTGACCAAGTCTTAATAGTACCTTTTTTACCACCTCCTTGTGCATCATCTACACGCTTCGCCAACTTATAGTGTACGAATGGTGGCTTCTTAAGAGATCTTGCCATTACTTAATTATTTTTTTCTCCTCTCAAGGATGTACTTGTTAGACATTTTCTTTTTAGAACGAGTTTTATACCCTTTAGCTGGCATACCGTTACGAGAACGAGGATGACCTCCAGACTGACGTCCTTCACCACCACCCATTGGGTGATCAACCGGGTTCATAACAACACCCCTTACACGAGGTCTTCTACCTAACCAACGGCTTCGTCCAGCTTTACCACTTCTTTCAAGTGAATGTTCAGAGTTTGAAACTGTACCAACAGTAGCCATACATGTTTGAAGTACTAATCTAGTTTCTCCAGAAGGTAATTTCAATACTGCGTATTTACCATCTTTTGCAACTAACTGAGCATAAGCACCAGCACTTCTTGCCATTTTAGCACCTTGACCTGGACGCAATTCAACATTGTGAACTACGGTACCGAGAGGCATTTCTCCTAGGTACAACGCGTTTCCAACTTCAGGAGAAACTCCTTTACCAGAAACAATCTCTTGTCCTACTTGAATACCTTGTGGAGCAATAATATATCTCTTCTCTCCGTCTGCATATTGCACTAAAGCAATACGTGCAGATCTATTCGGATCGTATTCAATAGTAGAAACTGTTGCTACTACATTGAATTTATCTCTCTTGAAGTCAATAACACGGTATCTACGCTTGTGACCACCACCGCGGTAACGCATAGTCATTTTACCTGTGTTATTACGACCACCGCTTTTCTTAATCGGCTCGAGCAAGCTTTTTTCCGGCTTATCAGTAGTAACGGTATCAAAACCGTTTACGATGCGAAAACGTTGCCCTGGAGTAATAGGTTTTAATTTACGAACTGCCATTTTTATCTACTCCTTATCAATTAAATATTGCTGTAGAAATCAATGATTTCACCATCTTTTAGCGTAACCACAGCTTTCTTAGTAGGGCTCACTCTACCCTTCTGTACTCCACCTTTGGTATAACGCATTTTGGTTTTACCTGGAGTTACCATGGTATTAACAGTCTCAACTGACACTTTGTAAGCAGCTTCAACAGCATCTTTAATTTGATGCTTATCAGCATTGCGATCTACTACGAAAGCATATTTTCCGTGTAATTCGCCTTCGCGTGTCATCTTTTCTGTGATAATTGGTTTTACTAAAATTCCCATCACTTTTAGCTTAATACTGTTTCAATCTTCTCAAGTGAACCCTCACACAAAATCAACTTTGAAGCGTTCAAAATATCATAAGTGTTTAAATCTGAGGCTTTTACCACTTTAGCACCTCTTAAATTTCGAGCCGACAAATATACATTTTTATTTTCTTCAGCAAGAACTAGAAGCGATTTTTTATCTGAAACCTGAAGATTACTAAGTAGTTCCAAGTATTGTTTAGTTTTAGGTTGATCAAAATTTAGATCTTCTAAAACAACAACATCATTGGATTTTGCTTTTGCTGAAAGAACTGACTTACGAGCCAATTTCTTAACTTTTTTATTCAGCTTAAAGCTATAATCTCTAGGTTCTGGTCCAAAAACGCGACCACCGCCACGGAATACAGGAGACTTAATGCTACCAGCACGTGCAGTACCTGTTCCTTTTTGACGTTTGATTTTACGAGTACTACCCGCAATCTCGTTACGCTCTTTAGACTTGTGCGTTCCTTGACGCTGATTAGCCAAATATTGTTTTACATCAAGGTAAACAACATGCTCATTTGGCTCGATACCAAAAATGGCTTCGTTCAGCTTCACTTTTCTACCGGATTCTTTACCGGCAATATTTAGTACGCTTAACTCCATCTTTCAATTATTACGTAAGATCCGTTCGCACCAGGAACAGAACCTTTAACTAACAATAAATTTTTGTCTTGAAGCACTTTAACTACTTGTAAGTTTAATGCTTTAACACGATCTCCACCGGTTCTACCAGCCATTCGCATACCCTTAAATACTCTTGAAGGGTAAGAAGATGCACCAATTGAACCTGGAGCACGTTCTCTGTTATGTTGACCGTGGGTACGTTGTCCAACACCACCGAAACCGTGACGTTTAACAACCCCTTGGAAACCTTTACCTTTAGAAGTACCTACAACGTCAACGAATTCACCTTCTTCTAAAAAAGA
>CAJWSQ010000090.1 GCA_913045895.1 uncultured Flavobacteriales bacterium
GCATGTGCTGGATATAATTTGGTTGATACATTTACATTGTATGTTGATAATCCACCTTTTACTGTTACGGCATACGATGATACTATAGACTGTACTAGTGACCCGATTTATATAGGAGCAGATGTAAGCTATACTACTCCGAATTTTAGTTTTAATTGGAGTACTGGACAAACAGATTCAACCATTCAAGTACTTCCGTCAAGTTCTGTGCAATACTTACTTTCAGTAACAGATGCTTGTGGACAGAATACGGTAGTGGATACTGTTAACGTGATTTATGAAAACAGTCCAGTTGTTCTTGAGTCAGAAAATATAACAATCAATTGTGCGTATGATACAGCTGAGATTGGTGTAGATGTTTCAGGTGGCTACCCTCCTTATTCTTATTCTTGGAGCACTGGAGAAAGTGATTCTTCAATATTTGTTACCACTACTGCTCAAGATGCATATCAAGTAACTGTTACGGATGTTTGCGGAATTAGTCAGCCATTTGAAATTGTTAATGTAGCTGTTCGAGATTATCCAGATTTACAGGTAATTCCGTTTGAAGACGATACCGTTACTTGCCCTGGAGATTTCTTCCAATTTGGAGGTCTAGATGTAATCGGAGGGTCTAGTGATTATGATGTAAGCTGGACAGAATGGCAAGACAAGGTAGATGCACTTTGGGGTAGAGCTTTCCAGACTCAAACATTCTATGCTGAAATAGCAGATAATTGTAACCTAGATTCTACAACTACTAATGTGACAGTTTTTGTTCCAGACTATAATGAGTTTTTAGCAGAAACTTCACCAGATACTTTCTCTTGTCCTGGTGAACCAGTTGCAATTAGTGTTACACCAACAGGTGGAGCAGGAGATTATACTTATGAGTGGAGTAATGGTCAAACAATTCCAGCAATTTCAGTCTATTCATATTCAACCACTGATTATCAGGTTACGATAACTGATGCTTGTGGTAGTTCAATAGTAGAGAATGTTACTATTCAAGTAGATGAGCCAGTAGCGGCCTTTGAAGGTGATTTTGTTGATGCATTTAATGCGTTCTTCAGAAACCACAGTGTTGGTGCTACTAGCTATGTATGGGAGTTTGGTGATGGAACAGAATCGGATTCATTAAACCCATCACATGAATATGAGGTTCCTAAAGAGTATTACGTAACCTTGTGGGCATATAACGACTTTGGATGCTTTGATACAGCATCAATCGAAATAAATCCTCCATTAAGGATTTTCATTCCAAACACCTTTTCTCCAAACAATGACGGAATAAATGAAACGTTTAAAATTGATGGAGAAGGGTTCAGAGATAATTCCCTGATAAGGAAGTTTACAATATCTATTTTCGATAGATGGGGAACTGAAGTATTTAATTCATCGAGCCCAGATTTTGAGTGGGATGGAACCTACAACGGTGAAGATGCTGCAGTTGGTTTATATGTCTATAAAATCTTTATTGAAGGTTACGGTCTTCAAAAAATAGAGCAAAGTGGAACAATAACCATTATCAAATAATCGATACATTAAACTCATTTAAAGCCTGTGTGATTTCGCACAGGCTTTTTTTATGCTCGATATGTTTTAGGAAGTTCAACAATAAATGTTGTTCCTTCATCTACTTTTGATTTAACTCTGATTTTTCCACCCATTGAGTCGGTGAAGAAAGCCACTAAGTACAGCCCTAATCCAGTTCCCTTAGCCTTCCGTGTGTCTTCATTTCCAACCCTATAGAACTTCTGGAAAATAAGTGCATGTTCATCTGCGGGTATTCCAGGGCCTTCATCAATTACCTGGACTTCAACCTTGTTTTCTGCTACCGTTTTTAAATGAACTTCGATGGTAGTGTCTTTAGGGGCGTATTTTCTTGCATTTTCAATCAAGTTGTTGAATATCGATTCTAATGCACTTTTATCACTTGTGATCTCAATACCACTTTCGAGTTGAGGTACAATGGTGTGTGTAAAATGAGCAGCTTGTTGATTGCAAATACGTCTTAAAAGTTGAGTTAAATCAAGGGTTTCCATCGTGAATTGATAAGTGCTATCATCAACCTTGGCTGCCAATAAAATGTTGTTGATTAATCTACTCTGGCGATCTACCTCTTGAAGTGAGTTCTCTAAAACCTGTTGTTTTTTGTCTTCAGGTAATTGGCGTTTTTGCATGGTTTGCAAATACAACTTGATAGAAGCTAGCGGTGAGTTTAGCTCGTGAGTTATGGAAAGCAAAAAATTGCGTTGTTGATTGGCTAATGCAATCTCTTTCAAATAGCTTTTGCGTATTTGGTAAAACCCAATGAAAAGTAAAACCAAAAAAACAGAGCTCTCGCCCATTACCATGAGTAGCTTATTGCGTAATGCAACATGGTAATCACCTGGATCAACACCCGTTTTTAAAAACTCTAACTCAGCTTTTAACTCGTAGGTGTCCATATTCAAATCGAATATCAAATACGCCCACCAGCAAAATTGAAGGAAGATGTAAATTACAAGTATGTAGAAGACAAAAAGTGTACGATGTGTCTTAATAGAGCTCATCTTTTGGATTATTTAACACCAAAAATACATTCCAGTTAAATGCCAGTAAAGAATTATTTAAAAACGTGATTTACTTTTGCCGCGAAAATCAATTTAATCCCGATGCAACGCTATATTAAATACTACAAAACGGCTGAAACATTAAGATTTGTGTTTCAAATTACTGTAATAGCAGCAGTGTCGTTAGTCACAGTTTATATTCTTGAAGCTTAATTCAGTTAATCTCTTCATTTCATATACCATTACCTCAGGTTTGATGTGTAAATTTGTAACCTGTAAATTTATTTGCCGTGGAAGTAAACGATGAATTGGTAGACAAAGTAGCTGAGTTGGCTCGCCTAGAATTTAAAGGTTCTGATAAAGAAGCAATCAAAACGGATATGCAACGCATTTTAAACTTCGTTGAGAAATTAAACGAAGTGGATACCGATGGCGTTGAACCTTTGATTTATATGACTGATGAGCACCTAGAATTGAGAGTTGATGATGCTTATAATCCAATTTCTCAGGAAGAAGCATTGAAAAATGCTCCGGTAAAAGACTCAGATTACTTCAAGGTTCCTAAGGTTCTGAATAAGTAACCTTCTCGTATTGATTTCTAAAGATTTTCAGGCCCATGCCGCCTTATTAACGGCTAATCTCATTTATGGGATTAACTATTCGTTGGCCAAAAACGTGATGCCTGAATACATTCAACCAAGTGGGTTTATTCTACTTCGTGTTGGAGGTGCCGCTTTGTTATTTTGGTTGTTATCACTTTTTACTTTCAGCAAAGAAACCATTAACAAAAGCGACTTTAAACGCATTGCAATTTCTGCTGTTTTTGGGGTTACGGTAAATCAACTGTTGTTTTTTCAAGGGTTAAATATTACGTCACCTATCCATGGTGCAATCATCATGACTTCTAACCCAATATTGGTGATGATAATAGCTAGTATTTATCTGCGAGAGCGAATTCATAAATTAAAAGTGTTGGGGATTGCCACAGGGTTTTCAGGTGCTTTGCTCTTAATTTTATATCAAGCTTCAATTTCAGGCACTTTAGAAAATAGCGATGGATCTTCGTCTTTGGGTGATTTCCTCATTTTCTTAAATGCTCTGTCTTATGGGATTTACCTCGTATTGGTAAAACCTCTTTTGCAAAACTATTCAGCTCAAGTTGTCATTAAATGGGTATTTACTATTGGGTTCTTTTTTGTTTTACCCTTTGGTTGGAGTGAGTTTGCTGCTGTTGAATGGCACACTTTTACTCCAATTGCAATTTTTTCGGCAGCCTTTGTAGTTATTGGTACAACCTTTTTGGCTTACCTATTTAATGTATTCGCTTTAAAGCAGTTAAGTCCATCATCTGTAAGTATTTATATTTACTCTCAACCTGTGTTTGCGGCTATCTTTGCAACACTCACAGGACATGACACAATAGATTGGGTAAAACTGGTTTCAGCTGCATTGATTTTTATTGGTGTTTATTTAGTGAGTAAACCCTTAAAATCAACTTCGTAAGAATCACGAAATCGTTACTTTTGCCCTCTTAAATAGGAAAGAATGATATTATCCATGACCGGATTCGGTAAAGCTATTGGCCAGTATGGCAACAAAAAGCTTATCGTAGAAATCAAATCACTTAATAGCAAGCAAACAGATTTAACTGTTCGTATGCCAACGCTCTATAAAGAGAAGGAAATGGTAATGCGTACTTTGCTATACGACAAATTAGGTCGTGGTAAAATTGAATTTAACCTGTATGTTGAGAACAATGGTGCCGAGTCTAACTACACCATTAACAAAGATTTGGCATTAAATTATTTTACCAATATTAAGGCTTTGGCTGATGAAATTGGTGAATCGGAAAGATCTTACCTATCAACATTAATTAAGCTTCCAGAGGTTGTTCGTGCTGAACGTGAGGATTTGGATGAGGAAGAGTGGAGTTACATTGAAAAATTAACTCATGAAGCTTGTGATCATTTAACCGATTTCAGAAGACAAGAAGGTGAAAAACTATACAAAGATTTCACTGCTCGTATTGATGGAATACTGGAGCATTTTGAAACTGTAAAAGCTCATGAATCTGAGCGCGTAGATAGTGTTCGTCAACGTATTTCTAAGGCTTTGGAAGATAATGTGAGTTCAGATAAAATCGATAAAAATCGACAAGAACAAGAGTTGATTTATTACATCGAGAAGTTGGATATCACAGAAGAAAAAGTGCGTTTGAAAGCTCATTGCGAGTATTTCATGGAAACTTTAAATACAGGTGATTCTCAAGGGAAAAAATTAGGTTTTATTACCCAAGAAATAGGTAGAGAAATCAATACCATTGGATCTAAAGCATATCATGCACCCATTCAAAAAGCGGTGGTGCAAATGAAAGACGAACTTGAAAAAATCAAAGAGCAAGTGCTCAATGTTTTATAATGGCCAATAAGTTAGTCATACTATCAGCTCCAAGCGGAGCAGGTAAAACAACCATCGTTAAAGAGTTGTTGAAGCAAGTTCCTGAATTGGAATTCAGTATTTCAGCAGCAAGTAGAGATCAACGTCCGAATGAGGAGCACGGTAAAGATTACCACTTTTTAGGGGTTGAAGGATTTAAAGAGGCCATTGATAACGGTGAGTTTGTTGAATGGGAAGAAGTCTATCCCGATCAATTTTACGGAACACTTAAAAGTGAATTAGATCGAATTTGGAACAACAACAAACATGTTGTGTTTGATATGGATGTTGTTGGTGGTATGAACTTGAAAAATCAGTTTGGCAATCAAGCTTTGGCTGTTTTTATTCAACCTCCATCTGAAGAAGAATTGGAAAGAAGACTGCGTTCACGACAAACGGAATCTGATGAAAAAATAGCCATGAGGCTTGGCAAAGCCAAACAAGAGTTAAGTCGCTCTGGTGAATTTGATGTCGTTATCGTGAATGATGATTTAAGTGAAGCTGTTGAGAAGGCAGTTCAATTAGTACAAGATTTTTTAAAAGACTGAGATGAAAGTAGGCCTGTATTTCGGCACATATAATCCTATTCACGTAGGACATTTGATCATAGCTAACTTCATGGCTCAATACACCGACTTAGATCAGGTTTGGATGGTAGTTACGCCTCAAAACCCGATGAAAAAGAATCACAATTTATTGGCCGATTATCATCGATTGGCTATGGTTCAAGAGGCTGTTGAAGATAACGATTTGCTACAGGCGTCTGATATTGAATTCAAGTTGCCAAAACCATCTTACACCATTAATACACTCGTTGCTCTTGAAGAAAAATACCCCAACAATGAGTTTTGCCTCATTATGGGAGAAGATAATTTGAGAACACTACACAAATGGAGAAACTTTGAAGAGATACTAAACAATCACTTCATTTATGTTTACCCAAGAGCTCTTACCGAGGAGGAACAAGAAAAAATGCCTCGTTCGAACAATAAGCTTATCGATCATCCAAAAATCAAATTGGTAAAAGCGCCAATAATGAAAGTGTCTTCATCTTTGATTAGAAAAGCGATTCAAGATGGAAAAGACGTACGTTACTTGTTAACGGATTCGGTTCACAAGTATATTGCAGACATGAACTTTTACAAGTAATTTCTCGTGACGGTTAAGGTTCTGATAATTCGATTTAGCTCAATAGGCGACATTGTATTAACCACCCCTGTAATTCGCTGTGTAAAAGAGCAAATGAATGGTGGTGATGTAGAAGTACATTACCTTACTAAAAAGCAATTTATTCCGCTTTTAAAAGCAAATCCTTATATCGATAAACTCATTACGATTCAAGATCAAGTGAGTGAAGTAGCTGAAGAACTAAAGAATGGAGGCTACGATTATGTCTTCGATTTGCATAAAAATATCCGCTCTTCTCGAGCCAAAAAAGCAGCTCAAGCTCTATCGTTTTCATTCGATAAATTGAATATCAAAAAGTGGCTTTATGTCAATTTCAAATGGAATACGATGCCAGCAGTTCACATTGTTGATCGCTATATGGCAACTACAAAAGCATTTGGAATTGTAAACGATGAAAAAGGACTTGATTATTTCATTCCTGAAGATGAAAAGCTATCGGATGCCGTTCTCCCTGAAAACTTCAAGAATGGTTTTGTGGCGTATGCGTTTGGTGGCCAACATGAAGGTAAAATAATGCCAACAGTTAAAATCATTGAGTTGTGCAAAAAGCTAAATAGACCTGTTGTTTTGCTTGGTGGACCTGATGATAAAGGAAGAGGTGACGAAATTGTAAAAGCAGTTGGCGCAAATGTTTGGAATTCATCGGGTCAGTTTTCTATCAACGGCTCAGCTTGGATTATTCAACGTTCAGATTTAGTTATAGCTCACGATACTGGTTTGATGCACATTGCTGCAGCTCTCAAGAAAAAAGTGATTTCACTTTGGGGAGCTACAGTTCCTGAATTTGGGATGTATCCCTACAAACCTGGTGATGGAAGTTGCATGATTGAACCTGTTGACTATTGGGATAGACCTTACTCTAAATTAGGCGACAGAAAATGGTACAAGCCTTCATTCAAAGGCATGGAGAAAATCGATCTAAATGAAGTGGTAGAGGCCATCGATCGCTAATTATTCAAACAATTTCTTCAATTCTGTAGCATCAGACGGGTTCAGTTTTCCAGCCAAAATCAGTGCTAATTGGCGTCTGCGGAGTGCTGCATCATAACGCTCTTTTTCAATATCAGTCTCAGGAATCAATTCTGGAACAGCAACCTTATTTCCATCAGCATCTATAGCTACAAAGGTGTAAATGGCTTCATTACACTTGATTTTCTCGTTGGTGCGAATATCGTCAACCATTACATCAATGTAAATCTCCATACTCGATTTAAAAGCTCTAGATACTTTGGCCTCAAGCGTTACGAAATCGCCTAGCTTAATTGGATGATTAAAAGCAACGTGATTTACTGAAGCTGTTACAGTTACCTCTTCTGCATGGCGGTGTGCACAAATAGCAGCAGTAGCATCCATCCAGTAAAGTAAATTTCCGCCCATTAAATTGCCCAGAGTGTTGGTGTGGTTAGGAAGAACCAATTCGGTTGCAATGGTTAGTGATTCGCTGGCTTTCTTAGATTTCATCCTGTTAGTTTTAAACGAATGTAGCCTAATTCACTCAATTAATAGATAGCCTAATAACTGGTCTGTAAGCACTACTTTTGTGAGCAAATTGCAATTGCATGATTTACATCAAAGCATTACACATCATTTTTGTGGTAACCTGGTTTGCCGGACTTTTCTACATCGTTAGATTATTCATCTATCATACTGAAGCTAACGAAATGGACGAGCCTCAAAAGTCTATTTTACAAAATCAGTACAAAATCATGGAGAGTAGATTGTGGTATGGTATTACCTGGCCAAGTGCAATTTTAACTGCCATCTTTGGATTTACTTTAATGTATATCTACGATTGGTGGGCTCAGCCTTTCATGCATTTAAAGTTGGCGTTTGTTTTCTTTTTGTATGTATACCAAGTGCTTTGCCACCGCATTTTTAAGCAACTCAAATGCGATGAGGTGAAATATTCTGGTAATCAGCTAAGAATTTGGAATGAAGTTGCAACCTTATTCCTAGTTTCTATCGTATTTATCATCGTTCTCAAAAGCTTAACTCACTGGATTTATGGTTTGGTAGGTTTGGTTTTGTTCTCGGCAGTTTTGATGTTAGCTATCAGGATCTACCGAAAAATCAGAGAGCGCAAAAACTGAAAATAACAGCACAGCTTTATGAAAGCCATTTCTATATTCCCGATAATCATCACCATATCAATCTTATTCATCATTGATTTATACACCTTTCGTGGTGTTAAAATGCTAACTGAAGGTTGGGGCGAAATGGTTCAGCGAGTGGCTACCTATGCGCACTGGTTAATCTTTATTTCATTCGCTGTTGCTGTAATCATTGGCTATACAGATGCTGATGGACTTTCAACGCCAAAGAATTACAAATTCTATTATTTTCTATTTGGATCGGTACTGCTGTTCTACATGCCCAAATTGGTATTTGCCGTTTTCCAAATTGTAGATGATGTGCAATTGTTTGCTCAGTGGGGATACAGTAAAATCAAACCAGTTTCTGAAGTAGCGAATAATGCACCTCGAATTTCCAGATCCAAATTTTTATACGAAACAGGTATTGTTGTAGCGAGTTTGCCTTTTATCGGAACGGCTTATGGGATGCTTAAAGGAAGGTTTGACTTTAGAGTTGTAAATGAAACTTTGAATTTTCCCAATCTTCCAAAATCATTCGATGGTTTAAAAGTGGTTCAGATTTCTGATGCTCACTTAGGAAGTTTCTTCAATAACTACGGTCCAGTTGAAAAAGCCATTGAAATCATCAACAGTTTAGAAGCCGATGTGGTCGTTTTTACAGGTGATTTGGTGAATAATTTTAGTGAAGAAGCTGAAAAATGGATTCCTTATTTCAAAGAGATAAAAGCTAAAAGAGGGAAATTCTCAATTGTTGGGAATCATGATTACGGTGGTTATAGCGAGTGGAAAACAGAGGCGGATAAAGCTGCTAATTTTCAACGCTTACAAGATATTCATGGTGAAATGGGTTTTCGTTTGTTGATGAACGAGAATGAAATTTTAGAGCAAGATGGTGAATCTATTGCTTTGCTCGGGGTTGAAAACTGGGGAGTTCCTCCATTTCCTCAAAAGGGAGATTTAACCCAAGCTAAAAGTGGAGCAGAGAAACAACCTTTCAAAATATTGCTGTCGCATGATCCATCACATTGGGATGCAGTTGTGCGAAAAGAACACCAAGATGTAGATATTACATTAAGTGGACATACGCATGGAGCACAGTTTGGTGTAGAATTGGGCAATATCAAATGGAGTCCGGTGAAATATAAATATCCCAGATGGGCAGGCTTGTATCGTGAAGCCAATCAATTCTTGTATGTTAACCGCGGATTTGGATATATTGGATTTCCGGGACGCGTTGGAATGCCCCCGGAAATTACTTGCCTAACTTTAAAAACAGTTGAAAACGCTTAGCGGTAATTGATTTCGAAATCTTCGAAGTTCCTAAAAGCTCCTTTTGAGACTTTAACCTCGGTTACTTCAGCCTTGTCGGGGCCTTCGTTACACCATTCGATGAACTCATCAAGATCCTCATCCATGCCTTCGGCTTCAATATAAACCGAGCCATCTTTTTCGTTTTGTACAAATCCTGAGATCTGTAAGCTGTAGGCCATTTCTTGGGCCGATTTGCGGAAGAACACTCCTTGTACCTTGCCCTTCACCCAAATGTTTAAATGTTTCATTTTTAAAAGCTAAAAAACACTAAGAGTAAATTTTACTTAAATTAGATGTATATACATAATTTCGCCAAAATTAATCGGCCATGAAATTAGAGACTGAAATTAAACAGAAAAAGTTTAAATCTGAATACGAAAAGCTAATTGTAAACATTCTTTTCACATCAAGCTGGTTAGCAGGCAAGCATATTCAATTTTTAAAACCGTTTGGATTGTCGCATCAGCAGTACAATGTAATGCGCATTTTAAGAGGTCAATATCCTGATCCAGCAAGTATTGGATTAATTTGTGAACGTATGTTAGATAAAAATTCTAACGCATCACGATTGGTTGAAAAGCTGGTACAGAAAAAATTAGCAGATAGAACAGTAAGTTCATACGACCGCAGACAAAAAGACGTTATCATCACCGAGAAGGGATTAGCCCTGTTAGAAGATGTGGACAAGAGTTTTTCTGTTTTTGAGAAACAATTGCAGACGCTCACCGTTGATGAAACAGTACAACTTAACACTCTTCTCGATAATTTCAGGGGTTGAGGTTTTGTTTTATAAACCGAAAAGTGTGAATAATTAGTTGTACATTCGCAGCCCATTTGATAAATGGGGTATGTAATGTGCAATTATTTGCAGGTTTAGAAATAAGTTGTACTTTAACTCATTCTCGGAACAAACGATATACTATTTAAAAGAATATGCGTCAGTTAAAGATTACCAA
>CAJWSQ010000091.1 GCA_913045895.1 uncultured Flavobacteriales bacterium
ATGAAAAACTTTTTTATAAAAGATTAAAAATAAATCCTATGCTTGGTTGCTGGCGTGTTGGTACGTATAATTTTAAAGGTATCTCATCTGTTGCTTTCTGTTTTCAATCTGATTTTTTTCTATTCTCTTCTGTTCTTTTTCTCTTGTATTATATGCAGGTAAATTTCCTCTTCAAAATGTGCCAGTTCTATATGAAGGTGTTATGGATTATTTATTGTCAGATATATCTATTGTTATTTCTAAAAGTGGATTGTATGGTTTTATTAATCAAGTTGGTGACAATGTGACTTCATCAATAGTACATTCTTTTGTGGCAAATAAAATGGAAGTAAACTATTTGAGTTGTAGATTAAAATCTGGCCGATATGCAAAATTGAATCGACGACTTCAGGGAGTGAATGGAGAGTTTAGAACTGAAGCCGGCAATTACAGATCCGCATTATCGGTAGTTAAGGGAACCTTTCAGTCTAAATATTTTCAGGGTCAGGATGGTGTGCAAGGGCCCTATCGCTTAACCGGCGAGAATGGCGAACAGTTCGTGATCGTTCTGGCTGGTACAGAACGGGTGTTTGTAAACGGAGTGGAAGTGAAGCGGGGTGAGGAAAATGAATATATCATTGATTATGGTTTGGGTGAAGTGTACTTCACTAATAACCTGCTCATTAGTTAAAGAGATGTTGCGCTCAACCTCTTCACTTTGCTCGTTAAGACTGGCCATTTCTTGAAGAAACTGCGCAATTAAAACTTGATCATTTGCATCAGCCTTCTCATCAAATAAGTTTTTGATAACCAGCTTTTCTTTGCCATTTTCATTCAGGACATACATTTCCTGTTTCAATGGTTTTAATTCCGTAACCACAGGAATTTCTACTGTTCCAGAATGAATGGTGTTTGAGTTCTGAGGCTCTACCAAGAAACGGTAACTGTGATTGGCCTGAAGTTTTGCCATGTAGAACCCATCTTTTGCTCTGGTGCTAAATGCTGGGAGTTTTTGTCCAGTTTCTGAATCTTCTATGGTTAATTGAGCAACTTTAGATCCTTCAGCTGTGTAAGTACCAACAAGCAAAACTTGCTGCATGCCTCTTGGAGCAGGATCAACTTGAAAAACCGATACTTCGCCTCCATTGTTGTTTCTTGAACTGGTGAAATAGGCTTTTTCATCAGACACCTGAACAAACATGATATCATCATCAGGTGTGTTGTATGCGTAATCTAAGTTTTCAGGAATTGAGAAAGTTCCAGTGCTTGGATTAAATGCAGCTCGAAAAATATCGAACCCTCCCATACTATTAAAACCTTGAGAGCTGAAATAAACTTGCTTGCGTTTTACATCAAAAAATGCATATGCATCATTGTAAGGTGAACTTAGTTCTTCAATCTTAACGCGATCTGTTACATCGCCATACTCGTTCATAATTACCCAAAACAAGTCTGTTTGATCACTTCCTTTATCATAATCAGGAACAATAATTGAATCTGACTTTTGGTTGATTACAATTACTGGAGAATAGTTTTTCTTTTGGCTTTCTTCAGACTTAAGAACAGATGGAGCTTTTAAAATCTTGTATCCATCAGGCATTTGATAGGTCAAGTAAAAGTCTTTCTCAGACATCTTCTTCTTTTCAAAAACCTTGGGTTCATTGATGTTTTTAAGAAGTTGAAATCCGTTTTGAGCCATACGTAAATCACGAACTACGGGGATGTTCTTTAATTCTCTAGAACTGGCTCGTGATTGAAACTTATTGTAATACTCAATAGCCTCGTTAAATCGATAATTGAAGTGGTATCCTTTACCTAAATAGTAGAAAGCTTCATTTTCTACCTCAGGCTGAGACACAGCAAACTCCAAAAACTTCAACGACTTTTGCTTATCGCTTTCAGTAAAAAGTACACAAGCTCCGTATCTGTAATTGTAGTTTGGGTCTTTAGGGTAAAGGGTGATTAATTGATTATATAGCTTTTGGGATTGTATATAATTACCTTCTTCAAAATAAGTTGCAGCCTGCTTTTCAGTTTCAGCTGTTTCCTTGTTCTGACTATACAAAATGCCTGGTAGCAATATCCCCCCGAATACTACTGCTATAAACAGGAAATTTTTTGTCATGAGTTATTTTTAATTCATTCAGAGTGTGGGTCTTTCTTCGATTTTCGTTTCAAAGATACTTTCGCTTCTTCTTTATGCAAGAGTCTTTTAATATTTGCTCGATGAGTTACTACAACAGCAATTGCAATGAATGCACTAAATAGCATCAATGCGGGGGAATCACTTTTGAAAATAAAGACAACTACAAATGGAAAACTCATAGCTGCACTCATACTTGAAACAGATACAATTCTGGTAGTAACAAATACCAAAAGAAATACGCCAACACAAACTAAGGATGCGTAAGGATGAACCCCTAACATAAATCCAAGTAAGGTAGCTACCCCTTTACCACCTTTAAATTGTGCATAAATGGGAAAGATATGCCCTAACAGCGCTGCAGTACCCAATATCAATTGATAACTGATATAAGGGTTTGAGCCTATTTCTAACGTTTTAACGAGCAATGCTAACTGAACAGCAGCGAAGCCTTTAAAAACATCAAACAAAAGAACAGGCACACCAATTTTAGGGCCTAGAACCCTAAATGTATTTGTTGCACCAGCATTTCCGCTTCCGTGTTCACGTATATCAATGTGAAAAAAGGTCTTACCCAACCAAACAGCAGTAGGTATTGACCCCAATAAATAGGCAATAATTATATATACAAACTTGAGTAGCTCAGGCATGAAAAATAGAATGCTTACAAATGCAAATTAAACAATTATTCAACACCTTCAAATTTCGATAATGCTTCGCTACGCATCCTTTTGCTACCTATCTGATACACAAATTGACGGTTTGCTTTGCTCGCCTTAATTCGTCTTTTATCTGTTTTAATATCGTTGATTGCTGCATTAAACTCATCATTAGATGAATACACTTGCATTATACCAGACGAGGCTCTGTATTTAAATACGTACCAGTTTTTCTCTAAGTCTAAGTACATGAATATATCAGTTCCAGTTCGCTTATTTTCAAACTCAATACCACCACCAACATAAACGTTTAGCATTTCCTTACCAATGTTTCCGATACCCAATTGGTCTTTTGCTATATAAGTTTCTTCTTCTTGATTATACTCTAGGGCTATGTCACTAAATACTAAAGCACTGTAATTTTCACCTTTCAGTTGATCAGGAACCTTAACTGCTTTACCTAATGACATTCTACCAATCATATCATCAGCAGCTTCTTGACCTACATATTCTCTTAATGCTGTAGTGTATATTGGGCGCTCAAGATTTACAGCTCTTGGATTTTCAAATGACTTTATCTCTTTGATGATTATATCCCATAGCCCATCGTCAAACAAAAACTCCCAGTTCAGCAACATATCAGTGGTGAACTCCTTATTAACAGTATTAAACTCATATGTACCAACTGGTTTTACTTCCATATGTGGGGTATTACCTGTGATGGTCATTTGTCCCTCACCTTCTAAAACACATGTTTCTGTTTTAAGAGCTACATAATTACCCGTTAAACTTCTTTCATTCAGTTTTTGAAGTGTTGATATACGATACTCTTTTGAAGGTTTATCGTAAATTAAATACCCATCAACCGGAATAACATCGAGGTCAGAAACAGATTTTGGTGAAGAAACAAAAGTTCCGTACATCGAGCTATCTACTGGTATCATTGCAGATGATGAAATTTCTAAACCATTAGAATTCTTAGCATCAGCAGTAATTTGGATATTAATGTCATTAGGATCTATAATACTTTTAAACCTAAACCACTGTAAAGGAACCTCACTACACGTATGATTGATTTGAGCCTCGCCTTTGAACAACAGGTTTTTCTCATTCGCTTCAAGTTTCACATCACCTTTATACTTAAACATGGGACTTAATGTAAAACCAGCTTCTTCAGAGATAATTCCATCACCATAGGTTTGTCTACTTGAATCAACCGAAACAGTGTTGAATGTAATTACTTGAACTCGACTGTTTTCATCTTTGTAGTCGTATTTTCCATCTCCCATATAATGCCAACGACTATTGATTTTAACATGAGCATTGTAAACGTTGTGATATTTCAATCGTTTGTTAGCTACAATTCTAGCTGAATCAAGTTGATCCATATTGGCACCAGCTCTAACAGTAGCTTTTCCATCACCAGGAATAATGCTAGCATCAGCAACATCAATAAACTCTATACCTCTGGCGTCAATAATACTTTCTTTGTAGTTGTATGTAGCTCCTTTGGCATTCCAACGAAGTGAGTCTTGTTTTGGATTAACTGAAATAAATTCAGCCCCCTCAACTTCTACTCGGTCAGCTCCTTGATCTTTCACTTTTCCTTCGGCACTGTATTCGATTTCTTCGGAATCCATTTTCCAAGTAAATCTATCAAGGTATGCCATGTATTGCACAAGACCAAAATCGGTTTTACTAGCTCCTGTATTAGAAATGAATTTAGCTTCTCTTGTTTGAAAATTGACGTGTGCTTGTAAATTTTCAGAACTGAAGTTCACATCACCCAAAAGATCATTAGGAATTTCAAAATCACTGGTATCAGCTAGTAATTCAGTGAATTTAAATGTCATCATATCAGAATAGAGGTTAGCACCTTCAAAGTGGTTTTTACCCCAACCAACTAACCCTGAAGGACTATATCGAATTGTACCTGTATGTTCAGCAATACCTGTATACATGGAAATTGGTTTCTTTCCTTCAATGGAACTGACATCCATGTAATCTTTATATGGCATCCAATGAACAAATGCCGTATCTGTGGTTACTTCAGGATTCTCCACACTTCCCATTTGCCCTTCTAACTCAAAGACATTAGTTACACCATTTGTAGAATCTGGAAAGAATGTGAAACTGCGTGATACAGCTGTTGAATTTAAATATTTGAGAGTCCCCTTACCTCTAAGTCCTTTATTACTTAAATCTACAACGTTTTCAAATGTCCCCTTTCCTCCATATGCTGGATACCCTCCTGCTGGAGCTTTTTGTGTAAACCCTAGCGAATAATCAGACTGTAGGACTAAATCTTCTTCAATGTCAGGGAAAATATCTGCTGAAACGAGTGTTCCTTTTAACTTAATATCTTCATTCTTAAAGTTATCTAAACTATCAAAAACAAAAGGTTCTAGCTGAAAGTAGAACTTATTCCGGTCGTACACCTTGTTATGCACCTTTCTTTGATCGTAATAAGCGTATGATTCTTTGGTACTCGTAAATTTAGGGAACATTTTTAGTGATGATCTACCCGATTTATTATTTGGTCTATCAATCACAAGATCGCCTCGCAAGTCTTCGATAAGTGTTTGAACTCTAGCCTCTAGTTCATTTCCGTATTTATCAGTTCTTTCTGTAGAAGCCCACAATTGCAAGGAATCGATAATGGGCATATCTATAGTGAAGTCATTGTAGCTAAATTGAAATTCTTTTCCAAAAAACTCAGCCTTACCGGCAGCAACCATACCACTAAAATCAAAATCACGATTTTTTTTCATGACAATTCTTCCTTCGTTTGGAAAAATTTGGACGTTGTGACTATCACTTAATATGATTCTACTAATTCCATCTATGGTTAAATCGTAATTCATTAAGTTCAGTTTAGCATTTGGTTCATCACCACCTGCCATGTCTGAATTAATTTGAATAACATCATAATCAGTTTTTCGAGACCTACTCAACACTTGATGCACAAGTTTCTCTTGTATATGAACTACTTTTTCTACATCATCATAATCAACATATCCCTTTACTTGGTATCGGTACATCATCGGTTCAACTTGTGTTGGAGGCAATGAAACACACTCACTACATTGTAATAGAGTTAGATCTCTTGTCCCCCATTTATCGACACAAAGTTTTAGATATGCCAACGGGTTTCGAGAACCCGCACCCATCATTTGGTCGTATAAATACTGTTTGTAAAAAAGGTTTGAGGTGAATTGAGCCTTTTTGTCGCCAGTCATTTTGAAGGAAGTGAACTTCATTAAAGGCTCATCAATTTTCCAAGTCAATAGTTCAAAAGTTATTTCAACTTGGTGGAAGTTATCAAAGTAAGGAGAAGCACTTAAATCGTCATCATTTCGAACTAAATTCACAACACGATCATCAGTCAGTAATGTAAATCTTAATCCAGGATGAACAATAGAATCAGTATCAGCAATTATAACGATTCGGGCATCACCTGACACAATCCTACTTTTACTTTTCTCCTCTACTTCATCTTTCTTTTTCTTCTTTTTTTCAGATTCGTCTTCAACATCTTCTCCATTCAAAGTGATTAAAAATTGCTTTGCTGTAGCTATCATCTGAGGTTTGCCCTCTCGATTGATAATGATATTTGCAGGGATTTCGTCTGTTCCAGCACCCAGAAACTTTTTACCATGTTGAGCAAAACCACCATCATAATCAACCCCTTCTATGATGTTACGAATCGGAATTCGGGCATTGTATGAAGTAAATCTAGGATAAGATCTTCTGTTTTCACTTGCAACAGCTAACACTTTATCTTCAAGTTTCCCAATCAACGGCTGATCGAAGTAGAATTTATTAGTGAATAAGGCAGAGTCTGTTTCAAATTCAGGTTTACGGATATCTACTTCATATTTATCTATTACAGCATATACTTCTTCAGGTTTAAATCCAGATTGATTCCAAAATGTTTTACCACCTTTACCAACAAATTTCTGACTGATTACGTAGTAGTCTCCTGTTGTTTCATAAATAGACAAACTATCGTTTTTTGAATAGCATGTTAGTTTGAATTTGTTGAAAGAAACTATGGGTTCTTCATCGTATTTAAAAGTGTAATTCTTGTTATTCGCGAACCACTTTACAGAACCCGTTTTAGTAGCATAAAAGGTATTGTCGTTGAAAAAGTTTTCCGTAAACTCCAGATAATTTTGAAGGTCTTTTTTCTGCTTAACAGTTTGGGTTAATTTACCAATATAGCTCTGAAATGTTTGAAAGTCTTGTTCTGGATACGTGTTCTTATCCATGTAAATCAATGTCTGAACAAATGCAAACATATCTGGATAAGACCGTAGCTTATACTCATCAAACTTATTGACGATACTAATAATTTCTTTTTGCTTTTCAGGAGCATATCTCTCTAAAAAAAGAGGTTCAAAATAATCCATAACCTCTTTCCCTAATTCTCTATTGGTGTTGGTTAACCTCTTGTCTAATTCTTTGACAAAAGGTTCTGGATCTCCAGGGTAAGTTTGACCAACAACAATTGATGTTAATCCAATAAAAAGAAGGGTGAAAAAGAAATAAGGCAAACGGTACATATGTATTCAGTTTATTTTTCAAACACGATTTGAGCCCAGTTATTGCGTGTATTTTTCTTAACAAGTTTAAATCCTACTTCTTCAGCTTTTTCGATTACTGAAGGAGCATCATAATCAAAGAATCCGCTAGTGAGTAATAGTCCTCCAGCAGGAAGCATCTTGTAATAATCAGGCAATTGATCGTAAACAATATTGCGGTTGATATTAGCCAAAACAATATCGAACTTTTTCTCGCGAACAGTTTCAATTTCTCCTAAAATCACCTCGATTTCGGGGTATCCATTTGACTCAACATTTTCTTTGGTGCTTTCGTAAGCCCAATCGTTATTATCAACAGCAATGGTTTCTCCAGAGTGAAGCATTTTAGCCAAAATGGCCAACACACCAGTTCCAGAACCCATATCTAAAACAGATTTGTCTTTGAAATCAACATCAAACATAGATTGTACCATTAAGTATGTACTCTCATGATGTCCGGTTCCAAATGCCATTTTAGGATCAATCAAGATTTCGAACTCAAAAGGCTGATCTACCTTGTGAAATGAAGCTCGAATGATACATCTATCTTCAACATTAACTGGCTGGAAATTGTCTTCCCACTTCTTGTTCCAGTTCTCATTCGGAACTGTTTGGAGTTCGTATTTCACTTGAACTTCAGGCTCATTTAAAACCCAAACCTGCTTCATTGCATCTTCATCAAAGTCGTTCTTTTGGATATAAGCCATAAAGAATTCACCTTGATCCATAAAACTTTCAAATCCGATTTCTCCTAAAGCATCAGCTAATAAATCAGACCATGGTTCTTTGGGGTATAGGTGAAATGATACTTCTACGTATTCCATTTAAAATGCATTAATGATTGAAACAAAGTCTTCAGCTTTTAGTGATGCGCCACCAATTAAGCCTCCATCGATATCGGTTTGTTGAAATAATTCTTGAGCGTTTGCTGGTTTTACACTTCCACCGTAAAGAATAGAAATTTCTTCAGCAACATCATCACCGTAATAAGCAGCCAGTACTCTTCTAATGTGTGCGTGCATTTCTTGTGCTTGTTCAGGCGATGCTGTTTCACCCGTTCCTATAGCCCAAACTGGTTCGTATGCTACAACAACGTTTTTAACTTCATCGGCACTCAAATGAAATAAACCCAATTCAACTTGAGTTTCAACTACATTAAAATGCTTGTCTTCTTTACGCTCCTCTAATGATTCGCCACAGCAATAAATCACCTTGATGTTGTTTTCTAACAAGCGATTTACTTTCTCTGCTAAAACTTGGTTGATTTCATTGAAGTATTCTCTGCGTTCAGAGTGACCAACCAAGGCATAATCTGTATTTACTGAAGCCAGCATATTTGCTGCAACTTCACCAGTATATGCACCCGATTTATACATGGAGCAATTTTGAGCTCCAACAGAAATAGCCGAATCAACAACTTGATTCTTGATTTCAGTTAAAAAAGGAAATGGTGGAATTAGAATGACTTCCGTTCCACCATCAGTATTATTCGATAATTGATTTTTTATTCCTTCTACTAAGTCTTTCGCTTCAGGAAGCGTTAGATTCATTTTCCAGTTTCCTGCAACAATATTTTTTCTCATCGTTGTAATTCCAATTGAGCATTGAGTTGCTCAAAGGTAGGAATATCGTTGTGATGCCATTTACCTACAACCGTACCGTTTTTCAACAATACTAACCCTGGATTACTTCTAATAACGGTCTTTAGTGTTGTGCCATCGCAAGTTAGGAATGGGAATTCTAAATCGTATGTATGTCTAAAGTTTTCCACATCATCATACAAGCCAGCAGTTAAACCAACAACATGAATTCCTTTTTGCTCCATTTCTTTGCTAAGAGCTGAAACCTGAGGTTGAACTTCTGTATAGGTTGTATTGATATTGTAACATACCCAAAGTGCCACAATGTCCATAGAAAGGATTTCACTGGTACGATCACTTCCATCTTCCAAATCCTCTAACACAAAATCGTGAATAGGTGGAACATATCCCTCTTTCACTAAGAATTGCTCACTGGTTTCGATAATTTTCAAATCCTTGTTTTTCCACACCTCTTTTTGAAGATAGTCAATAGAAGATACTACTTGAGTTTCTCCACTAGTTTGACTTTGCATGGTGTAGTTAACAGCGTATTGAGGCGGCTCTTGTCCTTCTGGAATCTCCATTCCAGCTTCAATATTTTTACCAATAGCGTATGGTCTAAAATCTCTAATAGGTAAGTGTCCCAATGTATACAATGTGAAACTTGTACAAATAACCGTTGTGGCACCAGCCATTAACCAACCATTTAGTTCTGGTTTATTAACAAGTCTTTTTACGGCCCACATTAAGGCAAAGGTCACAGCGCTAAATAACACTGGGAAGAACCAATTTAAAACACCAACACTGAATAAGAAGATTAAAAGAATTGCTCCACCATAGTAAACGATGTCTTCTTTTTGAGTATTTGCTTTAACTGTTTTCTGTTGGATAAAGATGATTAAGATAAACACCAGTAAAACAACATCTTTCAAGAACGATTGCATAGGTGTGAGTTGAAGTGCATCTCCAAAACAACCACAATCTTTAAAATAATGGATATCGCCACGAGCATCAAAGCTGAAGATAGATTCAAACGTGTGTGTTAATGATGCTTGCGGATGCTCAAAGAACCAGTTTCCAATTGCGGTATAACCCGTTAAGAAAGCAAAGAATATGATCAATAATAACAATGACCACGATGCTAATCGAAACTTCTCTCCTGCCAAAACTGCAACACCAAGGAGGATTTCTGCAATACAAACTATTGCAGAAAGCGGAACTTCTATTCCTTGAAAAACAACCCAGTTCAGCACATCTGGAGCTACGTACTCTTCCATTTTATAGGAGAAACCCAAAACATCATTGGCTTTGATTAATCCTGAAACAATAAATAAGGCACCTACTATAAGGCGAGAAATGAGTAACGAGTATTTTTTGAGCATCATAAATTGAATTTACGTCTACTAAATTAGAAGTCGATTTGAGTATAAATATCGGTTAACAGCTTTTTAACTCAGATGAATTAAGCATCAGCTTCACCCATTTGAATGAGTGCAAAAACTGCGTAGTTGATAATGTCGTGATAATTGGCGTCAATTCCTTCTGAAA
>CAJWSQ010000092.1 GCA_913045895.1 uncultured Flavobacteriales bacterium
CATCTTTTAAATTATAATTTGTTGATTTAAAAAGTTCTTCAATTGTTGCAGCACTCAACAATATGGCGTCAGATGGTTTTTTCTCAGGTAATTTGATGCTCAATACTGGAATTTCAGATCGGTTGGCAACATTTTCAGCCAAACTCCCAAGCAACATTTGAGACAAACCTTTTCTTCCATGAGTTACAAGAGCTATTAAATCTGCATTTACAGAATCTGCAAACTGTAAAATACCCTGCTCTTTAGTTTCATGGTTGTATGTGTTAACTGTATAATTTTCAACTCGGTGCTCTTCAGCAAACTGTTTAATTCGCTTGATAGACTGAGCTGTATTTTCAAAGTTTTTAGGAGTAATTACTTTTAATAAGTGAATGTTAGCCTCTGCTGCATATGCAATGTCTTTGATCTTTGGAAAAACCTGATCAACTTCTCCATAGAAATTAGATGCAAACACAATGTTTTTACTTGTAAACTCTTGTTCTTCACTCTTAATAACAAGCACTGGAAAGTTTGATAAACGAACAACTCTTGCTGTGTTAGATCCTACTAATCCTTTTTTTGCTCCCTTTCCGTGAGATCCCATAACAATAAGGTCTACTTCGTGGTTTTGAGCTTCAGATAAAATCGATCCTTCCAGTTTGTCTTTCTTGTAAAGAACGGTAACATTTACTCCTTTAAATACTGGGTGAGATTTTAACTCTTCTAATTTTTCTTGCGCCTGTTGTTCGTTGCCTTTTGAATTATCAACATGTAGTAAGTAAACCCACGCATCAACTTTGCGAGCTAATTGAACAGCCACATCACATGCATAAAATGCTAGTTCTGAAAAGTCAGTTGGTACTAAAATCTTTTTCATGGTACTAATTGATTTTACAAATTTCTGTTTTGGTAGTTTTTTATTCAATGATTTAAATCAAACCCTAAGGTGATTAAAATCAGTATTTATAAATGAAAAAACCTGCTGAAATTCAACAGGTTTCTCACTTACATAGTTTCTTAAATCAATACAATTGGCCGATTTTTATCAATTTCTTCGGCTCTAATATTTTTATCTTTCGCCCTTTAGATTCTATGAGCTTTTCCTCTTTAAAATCATGTAATAGACGAATAATTGTTTCAGTTGCTGTACCAACGATGTTGGCCAGATCTTCGCGTGTAAGATTAATCTCAACTGGAGTTTCATCCTGAATATCCAACCCGTAGGTATCATTCAACATCAAGAGTGTAACGGCTAATCTCTCACGAACACTTTTTTGTGCAAGCGATGTTAAGCTTTCTGTCATTACACCAAGCTCTTTACATGCTTCTCTTAATAATATATTGTTGAAGTGAGGTGAACCATCTAAGATAGACAAGAAGTCTCCCTTAGGAACAAAACACACTTTAGTATCTTCTAATGCTTCTGCAGTTACAGAATAAGTATCTTCACTAATCATGGCTTTATAACCCAAAAGGTCGCCAGCTCGTGATATTTTTATGATTTGATCTTTGCCATCAAAGCCTGTTTTAAAGACTTTGACCTTTCCATGGTTTAAGCAGAAAACACCTAATGGGCGAGTTCCTTCATGAAAAAGAACTTGACCTTTTTTATACTCTGCGCAGGATTTGCTATCGCTGAATTTTTCAACATCAGCATGACATAGACTAGAAAGCTTTGAGTCTTTTCTGACTGAACATTCTGCACATTCAATAAAAAATTTACTCGATTTCATCTGATTGATTGATTTGGAACTTGATTATGTTATACGGATCGTTTTGTTAATGTAAAAATACAAAACATATTTATCTGACTAAGGGAATCAATTAAATATCTATAGTAGAATTAGATTCCCATTTTGAGACTTATGCATTCTAGTTATGAACATACAAATAGCAGTTATTCTAATTGAATAACCCAGTGATATAGGGAACTTTACCACCTTAATCATAAGTTTTTCACTATAAATTATAATATTCGGCTTAACATTTGAACTTTTGCGGTTCGAAACAAGATTAAAGCCAATGTTATTAAAAACATATCGCGGTCTTATAACGCTAGTACTGTTCACGTTTTTGAGCATTATTGGTTGGACGCAAAACGTAACTAACGTAAATGAAATTGAAGGGTTATTTTATACTGTTCAAGTTGGTTCGTTTTCAAACGCTGATGTACCTAGTCAACTTGAAGAACTCTCTGATCTCAATCTAGAAGAAATCAATGGCGGCAGATACCGATACTCTACTGGGATTTTCAGAGATATCAAATTTGCGAGAGCTAGACGAGAAGAATTGCTGACTACTGGCTTTAAAGGTGCTTTTGTTATAGCTTATGAAAATGGCGAAAGAATTAGCCTTAGAAAACTGAGAGAGCGCTCATTAGAAAACACTCCAATTGCATCTGAAAAAGAACAAACTGACCCTATTCTAGTTACGCTTCCTACTGGACAAGAAGGAAAAAAGAAATTTGACTTTCAGCTTAAGTCTGGAAACATTTTAAGCGAGGCAACACAAGAGGTGTCCGATCTTTTTGAAAATCAAATATTAGATTACTCGCAAGAGAAAGTGGTTACTGACACCAACTTGGTTAAGCAACTATTCTCAATGAAATTTGATACCATTTCTCCTTTAGAAATGGATAGTGCTTACAAAAGTGCTCTAGCAAAGCAATACAGAGGTGATATCGGATTAGACTTTGGAACTTGGTACATCTACAACACAGAATCTGGCATTGGCCCAAATGAAGAAATTTTCTACACACAAAGAGCCAACCTTACTCTAAGTATGGATCTATTAAATAGCGGTTTGCTAGAAAATAGATTAAAAGCCAAACGTGTTGAAAATGAGATAAAAATCCAACAACTACAAAAGCACGAAATTGAAAGCATTTATAATTACGAAGATCTTTACAACTACATCATTTACATATTTAATGCTGAGAAATTAAAAACTATTGATGAGCGAATTAACCTGTTGAATAGACAGATTCAGATCATCGAAATGTTGTATACCACAAAAGACAAAACTTGGGAAGAGGTAATTGAGCTTAAAGGAAAGATTGCAAGGGCTCAAAATATGTACAACAAATGGCAGAATTACAACAACTTACTGAGAGACAAGATCATGACCAACACCAATCTTCCTCTCGATTTAAATGCTGCCAGATTACCGGTTCTAGAACCAATTCCCGATAGTTTGTTTTCTGAAAACATGATGGAATCAGATTATTATGAGGAATTGATTCAATTAGAAATGGAGAATATAGACTTGAAAAACAAAAGTCTTCAGAACTATACTTTCAGACCGTTTGTTAGATATAACCTAATTGATCAAGATTTTCCTTTTGATCAAACATACGCTTCGGCCGGACTATCGCTCACAGTCCCAATCAATTTTCATGGTAGTAAATCTACAAGTAGATATGAGCAACAAATGCTAACTGACAACCATTACAAAAAAGAAAAAAACGATGGTCATGAGTTGCTTAACTATTACTACGAATATTCGTTTAAATTAGAGCAACTTATTGACTTCTATTACACCAGATTCAAGATAGAAGAAAGACTTAGAAGAGAAATTATTAAATATCAATTTGGTGATATTTCTTTTAGTCCATTAATGGCAATCAATTACATGGATGAATTAATGGCTAATAAGCTAGAAGTAATTGACTTAAAACAAAACTTGTATTTGAAACTATTGAGAATGAGTGAATACATGGAAAAAGACTCACCATTATCATACAGTAATGAGTTAGCACCTTCTGAATTGCTCTTCAAATACCAACAAAAAAGAAGTGCTTACATCTGGTCTAAGTTTTTTAATGCTCAAGACAACCTCTTCCTTATACATTATTTGAGTAATAATGAGGTTAAAAAAGTGTTCCTATCTCCTGGACCACAACCATTAACTGATAAGCTTGAAGATTTCAACAAAATTGCCAATAAACATTACATTAATCCAATCGCTATGATTGGCAATAACAAATTAGCACTTGAAGTTAATGAAGTAGAATTGACAGATCAATTAAACCAGTTAATAGCTTTAGGCTTTAAAGGGTTTCATTTTGACATTGAGCCACAAACTTTCCCAGATTGGGAAGGAAATCAAGAATTCTATGTTAATAACTTGGTGAAAGTTTTACAAATTTCAAGAGACATCTGTAATCAGAACGGATTGGAATTATCAATGAGTATTTCGATTCACTATCCAGAAAGCGCCCTTGAGAAAATTTATCCGTATTGTGATGAAGTGTATTTAATGGCTTACGAAAGACCTGATATAGAGTTTATTAAAAGAAAAACTCAAGAAGAATTTAATTTAGATCCTGAAAAAACAATTATTTCATTGAGAACAAAAGATTTCCCGAACAGGTTAGTGATGGAGAAATTTATTGAACTCTTAGACGAGGAAATGGATTTAGACAAGATAGCAATCCATGATTTGGGCACGCTATTTGAACTTGATTATGCCAGTTCCTTAAACCGTAATCCATGAAAAAGTTTAAGTTTAAATCACAAGAAAGTATAATCAAGGGGATCGAGGAGAAACCGATTAAGAAAGGTTTCAACTGGGATAGAGTTATCTATTTCACTACCCTACTCATCATACTTTTAAGTTTCGGTACATACTTCATCAGCAAAGAAGTTAAGATTTCTGCTGAGTCTGAAATCATTATGGACAAGTTCAATGTAACTTTTACTGATGACATTATCGTAACCGAATATTTCATAGAAGAAGGTGATTCTGTAAAGCAAGGTGATTCTCTTTTCACTTACAGATTAAACCTAGAGGACATCCACGGTAATTCCGCTTCAATAATTGATAACTCAAGCAAACGAGAATATTCAAGAGAAACTGAAAGTTGGTTAACACGTGAGAAGTTAAACTCTCTGAAAAATATTGATCTTAAAAAGATTGAACTTAAAGAAATCGATAGAAAAATCAAGACTTTAGAAGGTGACATGGATAAAATCAAGAAAGAAGTATTTCTTGAAATATATCCTCCTTCAAAACTTCAAAATGCTGAAGAAAACTTGATGGATCTTAAAAACGACAAGCAAAGTGTTAGCGAAGAAATCAGCTATCTAAACAAATACCTTAACGTCACCATTCAGAGACTTGAAGAGTTAAGAAGTCAGGTACCAAGTGTTAACCTTGGAGAAGTTAATGGTGTAATTGGAGCAAACGGTGGTTTAGATGAAAATGAATTCATTTACTATGCTCCTAAAGACGGGATGATTTCTCAAGTTTACGCTCGTTCTGATGAAGTTTGCTACAAACAAAACTTAGTTACTGACATTATCGAATTCCAAGGACTTCACATTCTGGCTTATTTCAAACAAGAAGATTTGAAATTCGTAGGTAATGGAGATATTGTTGATATCAGGTTTCCTGATGGAAGCAAGAGCAAAGGAATTGTTGACAAACTTTATATTAAAACCACAAACTTACCTGACCGCTTATATGACCAAGGTTCTAAGATAGAAAGACGCGTTCGTGCGGTAGTTGTACCACTAGATGTGGAAGATTCATCAAAATGGTACGAATTCTACAAAATCAACGTTGTGGTTAGCAAGCCTAAATACTTTTAGAGTGTATGTTTAAGCCCGGGGAAAATACAAGCCAAACAGTTAAGATTTCTAATGCATTTGATAAAGAGATTGTTCTGATCAATGATTATTCATCATTTGATTTGAAGAAAATCCCCTTATATGATGCATTGGTTTTAGATTACACGGACAAGACTGGGTGTGTTGATGCTCTTAGAAAAATTCGTTCTTCGAATATTGAATCCATCTACTTAATTCCAACTTTCATTTTAAGTATTGTTGATCTCAAAGATCCTGAAATAATGGAACTTGGTGATGGTGTTGTTCAAACCATTCAGCCAGATTCAATTAATGCTTTTATCGAAGGAATTAAAAGCAAAAGAAGACAGTTAAAACCATATACGGTTAACCCTGAAATTAACCGTACGCTCATAAAAACTATGCGATTTGCTTTCACTAGAGATCGCATGTTGAAACCTATTAAAGACCGAAAAAGCAACATCGGTTTTAAATATCCTATTTTGAGTTTGTCTCTTACTGGAGAACAAGCCAAAACAGAAATCAATACCATTGAGGAAGCTCTTGAAAAAGAATTTTTCTCTCCAGAGTTTGTTGATCGTATTCACTTGTGTGGACATTGTTACGGTGGATTTTTGAATTACAAAGAAGTAGATCCTAAAAGTGGATCTGCAAACTTGGTAACTGAAAACCTTGTACATCACTTTAGTTGTGCATACATCGGGCCTCAATCAGATTTTATTAGAGGTGAGCAAATGGTTTGTCCCAAGTGTAATAAAACGTTACGTCATATTGGGGTTGACTATGACAAGCCATCAGTAATGTATCATTGTTTAGATAATGATAATTACTTTCAAGAGCCTGAGATGAAAGCCGAATGCATGAGCTGTGGCGCATCTAACGAAATTGAAGGTTTGGTTCAATATGATGTTTTCAATTTAACAATAACCGATAAGGGCGTTCAAGAAGCTATACAGCCTAAAGGATCTCAAAACAGTAAAGAAATTGTTTATAATGGATTCATTACTTATAGCACATTCGGAACCTTCTTGAAGTTTGAGATTGAGCGTGTAAAATCATCTAGCAAACCAAGTAGTATTGGATTGGTTCGATTAAATATTTCATCTGCTACTGAGGGTATGCTTGGAGCACGCTATGATAAATTAATTGAAGAAGTTTCTGAGTTTATCGTTAACAATACTGATAGCGCTAATATTCTATCTAGATCAATCAATTCATTCTTTATCATCTTCCCTGACATGGCCGTTGAAGCCAGTAAAAAGAAGTTGGAAAGATTGGCTACTTCTATTCAGACCTTATTAGAAAATAACATCAAAGAAACCAAAATTGAAGTCGTTTCTAATATGAAAGAGCTTTCGGATACTTCAGAATACCAAAGTATCTTGAATGAGCTTAGAGCTTCTATCTTAACTTCGTAAGATGTTAGTTGAATACTGGGAATATTTTGTTTTCTATTGGTCCAATCAAAGTTATGTACAGATCATTAGAACCTTTTGGTACTTCTTTATTTTAGAGGTTCCTCGATTCCTGTTATTCGATATGATTATTGTGGTTTCTTATCTAATGAATAAGAAAAACCTCAACAACAGATATCAAAATGCCCGTAAGTTACTTTGGGCAGAGATGCCTTTGATCTCGATCATTGTTCCTGGTAAAAATGAAGGCCCTCACCTTTATAAGCTTGTAAACTCACTGAAAGAACAGACCTATTTCAATTATGAATTGATTGTAGTTGATGATGGTTCCGATGATGCTACACCACTGATTGGCAGAGACCTAGAACGTGCTGGAATGATCAATCGATTTATTCGAAATGACGTTAGGGGCGGAAAAGCAAGTGGTGCAAACACAGCTTTGAGATACGCAACAGGTAAATTCATTGTTCACTTAGATGCAGATACGTCTTTTGACCGTGACTCAATTGAATCTATTCTACTTCCCTTCTACTTCGATCCTGAAATTGGAGCTGTTGGTGGTAACATTAAAGTGAGAAACCCTGAAGCGAGTATGTGTGCAACGCTACAAGCTATTGAATACCTCAACACGATTTCAATGTCGCGTATCGTTTCTACAGAGCTTGGTATCTACCGAATTATTTCTGGTGCATTTGGTGCTTTTCGTACCGATGTTTTAAAGAGATTAGGTGGATGGGATATTGGTCCTGGATTAGATGGTGATATCACTGTAAAATTTAGAAAAGTGGGGTATAAAATCCACTTTGAGCCTAAAGCTATCGGGTTAACAAACGCTCCTACTACATTTAGAGTTTTATCTAAACAACGCTTAAGATGGAGTAAATCTATCGTAAGATTTAGAGTTAGAAAGCACAGTGATATCTACAAGCCGAGTCAGAGTTTCAACTTGTTGAACTTCATTTCTTTCCTCGAAAATGTTACATACGATATTGTCTTAAACTTTTTGTGGTGGATTTACCTGATTGATATTGTTATTCATAATATTGGATTGCTCTCTGTTATTATCCCGCTGAAAATTATCATGTATATGCTCATGGATTTTGCTCAATTTGGGCTAATCATGGCTATATCTGAAAGATGGAAACAAGAATGGAAGTTGATTTTTTACGTACCAGCAATGGTGTTTTATAACAGTTATTATATGCGATTCATCAGAACGATGGCATACATCAAGGAATTCTTCTTCTTCTCGTCTTACAAAGATCCTTGGAATCCACCTAAGACTTCAGTTAAAGCACTTGAAAATAAATTCTAGACATAAAAAAAGCCCTGATCACTCAGGGCTTTTTCATTTTTATACTGATTGTTGACTATCCAACCTTCAATCTAATTTTTACGATTGTACCAATACCTTTGTTGGAATTTACATTGATACTACCCTCAAATAATTCAACCGTTCTTTTAGCATTAAACAAGCCTAAGCCAAGACCTTTCTTAGATTGTCCATCATCAAATTTTTGATATGCTCCAATTGATTGAACTTGATCTTCTGTAAGACCTAATCCTTCGTCAGAAATCGTAATTACAATATGGTCGCCATCTACACCGCTAATAACACGAACCATTGATCCTTTTGGAGAGAACTTCAACGCATTGTTAATAATGCTAGATAGAATTCTGCTAAAGAATTTAGTTGGGAATTGAACTGGCGTTTCAACCAAAGAAATTACAAGATCACTTGCTCTTCTATATTGATCTGCTTCGTCTAAAGCAATTTGATTAATCAATGTTTTGCTAGAAGGGATAACCTCTTGTTTAAGTGCCTCAAGTTGTTCTGGGTTGTTTTTGAGTTCTTCAATTTCATAATAACTCAACGTTTTACCCACAACTTCTTTAAGTTCTAAACCCGCCTTATGAATAAGAGAAACAAATTCTACAATCTCTGTTTTCTCCATTCCGTAATGCTCAGTCATAATTAGCTCACCAATACCAACAATGGTTCTAAGTGGCTCATTTAATTCATGAGTAATTGGCTGGCCAATATTTGAAGTTACTTCTTTAAGCTTAGCCTCAGATTTATCGAGAACTTCTTTTCTTTTATCGAGCCTTACTTTCACACGTTTCAACAACTCTGCAATTGTAAATGGCTTCATGATGTAATCATCAGCCCCCAATTCCATCCCTTTACTCAAATCATCACGAGCAGTTTTAGCTGTTAAAAACACAAAAGGAGTTGATGCAACAGCACTATTTTCACGCACTGCTTTTAAAACACCATAACCATCAAGCTCTGGCATCATGATATCACATAGTACTAAATCTGGGTGAGTTCTTTTAATGACTTCAATCCCCACTTCTCCATTTGGCGCTGTTTCAACAGTATAACCGGCTGAATCAAGAATTTCGTTAAGATTATTTCTAACGTCTGGATTGTCTTCGATTACAACAATTTTCTCTGACATCTTTTTTTATTTGCGGTTGTTTCAAAAATAGATAAACAATTTATCTTGCAGTAAGAACAAATCCCATTTTCGCAGAATATGATTTACTCAGTACTTATTACAGAAGATGATCCTGTAACAGCTTTAATGGAGCAACAGATTGTAAAAAAATTAGGCTACCATATTGCTGGTAATGCCATTGATGCAAAAAATGCCTTTGAGCTGGTTGAGTCTGAAAAACCTGACGTGGTTTTGATGGACATTAATCTTCCTGGAGAAATTGACGGAATTACTGCAGCAGATCATATCGCGACCCAATATGGTATACCTGTAATATACGTTACAGGGCATGCCGATGACGAAACCATGAGACGCGCGGTAGAATCAAGCTCATTTGGCTACATCATTAAACCACTAAAACCCGAAATTCTTTACACCACTATTGAGATGACGATGCAACGTCACTTATTAGAGCGAAAATTAAAGAGCAGTCAAAATAACCTCAAACAGCTGAATGAGCAACTTGAGGAAAAGGTTAGAGAAAGAACTGCTGAACTTCAATTAAACAACCAGATGTTGGAGTCTGAGATTGATAGAAGGAAAGAAATTGAGCTCAACCTGAAAGAAGCTTTAGCTCGAGAAAAAGAACTCAATGAACTAAAATCTCGAATCGTTACTATTGTTTCGCACGAATTAAAAACGCCTCTAACCACAATTTTAAGTTCGAATGAACTAATTGCGTTTCATGTAGATAACAATGCTCCAGTTGAAAAGGTATTGGGTCATACAAGAACAATTGACCGTACAGTTCATGAGCTAACTGGAATGATAAACGACTCCTTGTTCCTCTCTAAAGCAGACGCTGGAAAGGTAAAACTGCAAAAGCAAGAAGTTAATTTTAAATACTTTATTGAAAATCTTGTTGATGGATTTCAGACTGGTTTTGGTAAATCTCATCAATTGAATTTGAATATCAATTGTGAACCAGATCAT
>CAJWSQ010000093.1 GCA_913045895.1 uncultured Flavobacteriales bacterium
TTCAATTGCTGAAAGCTCCGGTAGTTGTTTGATCAACCTCTGCCATAGCCATATGGCAATATTCTCACTGGTTGGATTGTCTAATCCTTCAATTTCATTCAAATAGCTCTTACTCATCCCTGTTAACTTGGATAAACCAAAAAGAGATAAGTCCTTTTCAGATCGTATCTGCTTCAGTTTCAGTCCAAAAATCAATCTGATTTGCTCTTCGTTTAATTGCATTTGCCCCATTTTCTACAAATATAATCTATCAGCGGAATGTAAATTAAAAACGAAAAACTATAAAAAAGCGAACGTTCGCTTGCATCGTATCGTTTGCTTTTTTATGTTTGTTCGCAGAAAGATCAAAAACATGAGCAATCAAGATATAAAGTCAGCCATTCAAATTCAGTCAAACGCAGCGTGGAAGCCTGGTTATGATATCGTTATCAGCGATGAGGCTTTACAGTTTGTATTGGCGTTGCACGAAAAATTTGATGCGCGTAGAAGAGAATTACTTGAAAAAAGAGTAGAGACTCAAGAAAATTTAGACAACGGATGGAAGCCAGATTTTTTAGCAGAAACTGAAAATGTGCGTACATCTGATTGGAGAGTAGCACCTCTTCCAAACGATTTGTTAGATCGTAGAGTAGAGATCACGGGTCCAGTTGATCGTAAGATGATCATCAACGCTCTAAATTCAGGTGCTAAAGTTTTCATGGCCGATTTTGAAGACAGTAATGCTCCTTCATGGGAAAACATTGCTGACGGTCAGGTGAACTTATATGATGCAGTTCGCAAAACAATCAGTTTTGAAAATAAAGTAAAGGGTAAAACCTATCAGTTGAATCATAGAGTAGCAACTTTAATGGTTCGTCCAAGAGGTTTGCACTTGATGGAAAAACACCTTACGGTTGATGGTCAACCAGTAAGTGGTTCATTGGTAGATTTTGGTTTGTACTTTTTCAATAACGCTAAAGAGTTGTTGAAAAACGGAAGCGGACCTTATTTCTACTTGCCAAAATTAGAGCATCACTTAGAAGCCAGATGGTGGAATGATGTGTTTGTTTTTGCTCAAGAATACTTGGGATTAAAACAAGGAACGATTAAAGCGACAGTATTGGTAGAAACCATTTTGGCGAGTTACCAGTTGCATGAGATTCTTCATGAATTAAAAGAACACTCAGCAGGTTTGAATTGCGGACGTTGGGATTATATTTTCTCATTCATCAAGCGATTCCGCAACCAAGAAGGATTCATTTTCCCTGATCGCGACCAAGTAACCATGACGGTTCCATTCATGAAAGCCTATTCTGAATTGGTAATCAAAACGTGTCACAAACGTCAAGTTCATGCGATGGGAGGAATGGCGGCTCAAATTCCTGTAAAAGGAGATGAGGAAGCTAACAAACAAGCATTTGACAAAGTAAAAGCAGATAAACTTCGCGAAGTAAAAGCTGGTCACGATGGTACTTGGGTAGCACACCCAGCATTGGTTTCAGTTGCGATGGAAGTGTTCAATAACTACATGCCGCACGACAACCAAATTGGTGTAAAACGAGAAGATGTTCAGGTATCAGCAGCTGATTTGATTGCTGTTCCAGAAGGAACGATTTCTGAAGAAGGAGTTCGCAAAAACATCAACGTTGGTATTCAATACATCTCGGCATGGTTGAGTGGAAATGGTGCAGCAGCTATTTACAATTTGATGGAAGATGCTGCAACCGCTGAAATCTCTAGAACTCAGCTGTGGCAATGGTTACGTGATGGAGTTACATTGAAAGATGGAAGAACATTCACACACGATATCTACCGCAGTTTATTTGAAGATGAGTTAACCAAATTAAGATCAACAGACATCATGAATCCAGCTTGGAAAGGTCATTTAGAAGCGGCAGCCAAACTGTTTGATGAATTGATCAACGATACTGAATTGAAAGAATTCTTAACCACAGAAGCCTACCAACAATTAAGCTAATAATTAGAATAACAAACTTTATTAATACAACTAAGATGAGTCAGAATAAAACAGCAGAACAGATCCAAAACGATTGGAAAACTAACCCAAGATGGAACGGAATTACACGTCCATATTCTCCTGAAGAGGTATTGAAATTACGTGGTTCTTTCCACGTAGAATACAGTGTAGCTCGCCACGGTGCAGAGGTACTTTGGGAAAAATTAAACTCTCAAGATTGGGTTGCAGGTTTAGGTGCTTTAACTGGTAACCAAGCTGTTCAAGAAGTAGCAGCAGGTTTAGAAGCTATTTATTTAAGTGGATGGCAAGTAGCTGCAGATGCCAACTTAGCTGGTGAAATGTACCCAGATCAAAGTTTGTATCCAGCAAACTCAGTTCCGGCTGTAGTTGAAAAAATTAACAATGCACTTTTACGTGCAGATCAAATTCAAAGTGTAAAAGGTGAAGGCGACACACAATGGATGGTTCCAATTGTAGCTGATGCTGAAGCTGGTTTCGGTGGAAACTTAAACGCTTTTGAATTGATGAAAGGAATGATCAGAGCAGGTGCTGCGGGTGTTCACTTTGAAGATCAATTGAGTAGTGCTAAAAAATGTGGTCACTTAGGTGGTAAAGTATTGGTGCCAACTCAAGAAGCAATCAATAAATTAATCGCAGCTCGTTTAGCAGCAGACGTTTTAGATATTCCAACTCTAATTGTTGCTCGTACTGATGCTGATGCAGCGAACTTATTGACAAGTGATGTTGATGAGCGTGATCGTAAATTCGTTACAGGCGAGCGTTCAAACGAAGGTTTCTACTATGTAAATAATGGTATTGAGCAAGCTATTGATCGTGGTTTAAGCTACGCTCCGTATGCAGATTTAATCTGGATGGAAACTTCTCATCCAAGTATTGAAGAAGCGCGTCAGTTTGCACAAGCAATTCACGCTAAATTCCCAGGTAAATTATTGGCTTACAACTGTTCTCCAAGTTTCAACTGGGCTTCTAAATTAAGCGTTTCAGAAATGGAAAGCTTCCGCGAAGAGTTAGCAGCACTTGGATTCAAATTCCAATTCATCACATTGGCTGGTTTCCACGCATTAAATACAAGTATGTTCGAATTAAGTAGAGCTTACAAAGAGCGCGGAATGGCTGGATACTCTGAATTACAACAACGTGAGTTTGCTTTAATGGATCAAGGATTCCAAGCAGTGAAACACCAAGCGTTTGTTGGAACAGGTTACTACGATGAAGTACAAAACGTAGTGACTTCAGGAACTGCAAGTACTAAGGCACTTGAAGGATCAACAGAAGCAGAGCAATTCTAAGATTGCACTCATGATATAGATAGATTTTTTGGATGTTTACGGTGGGTAAGAAAGGGGTTCGATTTCGATCGGATCCCTTTCTTCGATTTATGTCGTTTATGAATATAATACTGATGTCATACTCAAAGAGCCAGCCACCAAATCATCGTTAAATAAGAATGGGGTGTCTTTGTTATCTCGAAGCCCCATTGCATACATCAATGGTAAATAATGATCTGGAGTAGGAACAGCTAACTGAAATGCTTTTCCTTGATTTTGGTAATTCATCAACGGATCTATGTTGTGATCTAAAATCCATTGGTTACTCGTTTTTTGAACCTCATGAGCCCAATCGTAACCGTAACCCGGATTGTTGATGTTTCTGAAATCAACCATTCTCAAGTTGTGAATGATATTTCCGCTACCTACAATTAGCACACCTTTGTTTCTCAAGCTTTTCAACTTTTGAGCTAACTCGTAATGGAATTGTGGCGGTTTGGTGTAATCAATACTCAACTGAATGATTGGTACATTGGCATTGGGGTACAAGTGTTTCAATACACTCCAAGTTCCGTGATCCAATCCCCATGTTTCATCCAATCCAACTTGAACAGGCTCTAATAAATCAGCCGTTTCTTGAGCTAATTTAGGATCACCGGGAGCAGGGTATTGTACATCAAAAAGTGCTTGAGGAAATCCACCAAAATCGTGAATCGTTTTTGGTTGTTCCATTGCAGTAACCCATGTGCCTTTGGTATACCAGTGAGCCGAAATACAAAGTATAGCGTTGGGTTGTGGCAACTTTTTACCCAATGCTCTAAATTCATCTACCCATAAATTTTCTTCTATAGCATTCATAGGTGAACCATGTCCTAAGAATAGAACAGGCATTTTATCGGCTTTTGAAAAACCATCGGTTAGTTTAGATAAGTCTGCAATATTTCCCATATACGTCCCTATTGATAGTAATCCTATATTCTTTAAAAAGGTATTTCTCTTCATGTTTATTCGAGCTCAATTCTGTTAGTTCTTTGGAAGAAGAAACAGAAAAAGGTTAAATATTTAACAAATGTACCTACTTTTGTTTGGTAATATTACGAAAATTATGTCTCAAGGTTTGCATCTAGTTGAAGAGTTTTTGAAATCAGTAGATAAAGTTAAGCATGCTTACAAACAAATGATACTGAAAGTTATTCGAGAATCGGGTGTTGATATCACTTATGAAATGCTAGAAGTGATGCGTATTTTATGGAATGGGGATGGAGTAAACCAGCAAGTTTTAGCTAATGCCACACTTAAAGATAAAGTGAGTTTAACTTATTTAATCGATCACCTAACCAAAAGAAATTGGGTGATTCGCGTTGCAGGAAAAGAAGACCGTAGAAGTAAGTTGATTTACTTAACAGAAGAGGGGAAATCATTGGAGTTGATTTTCAAACCTCACATGGAATCGATAAACCTAAGTGTCTTAAATCAAGTGCCTCCAAAAGAGATGGAGTCTGCAATTCATCTATTGGATAAAGTGAGTAAAGAATGGACTTAATACTGAAGTTAAATTTAGAATAATTGATTCGATACTCCTGTTAGAAACAATATTATCTATCTAACTTAGAGTTGAAATTATTAAACCATCCAACAATGAAAAAAGTATTGTTTTTAACAGGCGATTACGCTGAAGATTATGAAACTATGGTTCCGTTTCAAATGCTTGAAATGGTAGGCTACGAGGTGCATGCTGTTTGTCCAGACAAGAAAAAAGGTCAGACCATAAAAACGGCTATTCACGATTTTGAAGGAGATCAAACGTATTCAGAAAAACCGGGTCACAATTTTGCATTGACATACAGTTTTAGCGATGTGAATGTTGATGACTATGCTGGTTTGGTAATAGCAGGCGGTCGTGCACCTGAATATTTGAGGTTAACTGAAAAGGTATTAGAAATTACGCGTCATTTCTTTGAAGCAAACAAGCCAGTTGCTGCTGTTTGTCACGGAATTCAAATTCTGACTGCTGCTGGAGTTGTTAAAGGAAGAACATTGACAGCTTACCCAGCTGTTGGTCCAGAAGTGACTATTGCTGGAGGTAACTTTAAAGATGTTCCGCCAACTGATGCTGTATTAGATGGAAACTTAGTTACATCGCCAGCATGGCCTGGACACGCAAATATGATGCGTGAGTTCTTTAAATTAATGGGAGCTACAGTTCAGGCTTAACTACCGACTGAATTAAAAAAGAAAAGCTCCATTATTGGAGCTTTTTTTATGTCTTAATGCAAACCAAATTGCTTGAAATGATGCGTGAAATGCTTGGTGTGAAAGATGATCCATTCATCATGAGTAAGCGGACCCATTGTTGGGTTTTCAGGTTTTGAATCAGGGTTCGTTTGAAAATAAGTATCGAAATCTTGCATGTTTTTCCACAGATCAGCTTTGGCTTCATCAAGGTTATTGTGAACCAACGGAAGCGTTTCTCCAACGGGTAGGATAGGAGCTCTAAACCCAATGGTTATTTCATTTTCGGGAACATAGAAGTAAGCTTTTACTTTAGCTGCTTTTTCTTCGGGATACGCCAATTTCAAAGGTTTCTTGCCATTTGAAGCCTCAAGTAAAAGAGTTAAATGCTCAACCATGTGTTGTGGCGACATAATTCCAAACTGTGCAGGGGTATCAGCTTCCAAGAGGTTTAGTTTTCTTTCAAGAAGTTCTCGATCGGTAAAGTCAATAAATTGTGACATATGTTTTGAGGTTAATTTAAAGTGTCAATATCAAAATGAATGTATTCTTTCAATTCAGAAATTCGATGTTCAGAATAATTCATGTAAGATACATTGTCAGAGTCTTGTGTGAGCAAATATTTCTCGTAGTATTCAACAGCCGTCTTTTTGTCTTTGTAATACAAATCATAGTTACGAGCCAAATGGTAAAGCAGGATGTTTTCCTTAGAGCTTTTATATGCTGTTTGGTAGGCTTTTATTGCTTCAGCATACATTTCCTGTTCTTCATAAGATATGGCCAAATTGGTGTAATACGTAGAAAGGTTATTTGAAACTCCTTTATCAATAGCCTTGTTGAGGTATTCAACGCTTTTGTGATGATTCCCAGATTCTCTGTATCCAATGCCAATGAAATAGGCTACAATTTCAGATTCTTGAACAGAATATACCTTCTCAAGTGTTTGAATTGATTCAGTAATATGTTTTTCATGAAAAAGGCTGATTCCAATTACTTTAGTTAATGAGAATGTGGAATCATAACCTTGTTGAAAGTAATGCTGGGCAGTTTCTATAACATCATAATAATTTTCAATTTGATAGCTGACTTTCATTTTGTAAGCCAGTAGTTTAGCATTGTTAGGTTGAATAGCTAATCCTTGGTCTATAAAGTTAATTGCCTGTTCGTAATTTTCTAATTCGAATAAAATACGAGCAATAGAGGTGATGGATTCTACATCTCTTGAGTTATAGCTTATAGCTTGATGAAAGGTGGCGACAGCACTATATGGTTGTCCATTTTTATCGAATATTTGAGCTTTTCTTTGGTAGTAGTAGCCGTTTGCCGAATCAAGGTTTATTAGCTTTTGATAAACTAGAAGAGCACCCTTAAAATCATTCTCTTTTTCTAAAAGTACCCCAAGTTGATTTAACACTTGAATGTGATTCGAATCAATTTGAAGTAACTTTTCAAATTGTGATTTGGCATCTTCAAACTGACCTAATTTGGCAAAACAATATCCCTTTTTAAAAAGGTAATTGGGATTATCTATATCGTCTTGATAACAGTTGTCAAGTTCATGAATAGCACTACTAAACTGGAAATTATTGATGTAGCCAGTTGCCTGCTCGCATTTGCTTTGTGCTTGTAATATAATGGGAGTGAAAACTAATATTAACGAAGGAAAGAAAACATATTTCATGGGAGAGTTGATTAATTACAACTCCTAAAATAATTGATTAACAGGACAATTACTAATCTAATTAATCAAGCAATTCAATTTCAACGCGTCTATTTTGAGATTTACCAGATGAAGTTTCGTTAGAAGCTATAGGCTTCGTTTCGCCTTTACCTTCAAATTCTAATCGCACCTTGTCAATTTGATTGTCAATAAAGTAGTCGTAAACAGCTTTTGCACGTTTAAGAGATAATTTCATGTTGTCATCATCGTCTCCAACATCATCAGTATGTCCTGTAATTTTAATTCGAGTTCCTGGATTCGCGTTTAAATATTCCAAAACGAGTTCCAAGTCTTCGTAGGATGTGAAAATCAGCTTATCACTTCCAAACTCAAAACGAATGTTATCTAAAACAAGCTGCTTTTTAGATTCAATGGTGTAGATGTAGTTTTCTTCTTCAATGGTGTATGGAAGAGAATCGGGGAGAACAAAAGAGCTATCAATTCTAGCTAAAGGAGTTAATTTTTCCTCCTTCATTTCTCCATTATCTAATAACTCATAAAGTGCAATGTCGTCAACAAAGTAATACGCGATTGAATGCAAATTAAACTTCCACCATTGTTTCTTTTTCAATCTGTCTTTTCTTCTTTTAAAACTGAAATTTCCAACAGTCACATACTTTTCGGTTCCGTCACTTCTAAAAGTTCCACTAATTTTTATCCATCCAGTACTGTCAGTACTAGTTTTAATTCCTTTAGGATTTTTAACCTCAATTTGTGGAGGACATTTATAGATGTAATAATCACTGGTGTAAGAGGGTCTTCTATGGTAAAAGCTAGATCCTATGCTTTTTACATAATAGTTGAAATCTTTGCTTGGGTATACATACATTTCGAAGTAATACCGCTTTCCGGCTTCTAAACTTTCGGTTAATCTAATTTGTAGGAATTCTCTATAATTTGGATAAACACGCATGCCCAACATTACCTCACCACTATGAGGCTTGGGGAACTCCCACTTTTTGGTGAACACTGGGAGTTTATTCGGGTCATCCATTTCAAATACATCAATGGTATTGATAAATCTCCATGGACGTGTGGTATAACGTGTTCCTCTTTTGTTTTCAAAATCGCCATTAGGTACCATGTTTTGGCTTTGTGCCACTCCCAATACGAACAGTAAAAAATATAAAATAGCTGACAGGTACTTGATCACAGACATAAGTTTCAGCTAATTAAACCAGAATATTCATTAAATAGTATAGCAGGTTTAGATTTTAATTAACACCACTCTTTTGAAATTGGTTTAAATGATGAATGGCTCCCATTTTTATGCAAAACTGGGCAATTCCATAAGTGGACATAATCCAGAATGATGAAGCAGGAATTGGCGTAACAAACTTATTGTAGGCTAGGCAACTATCTGAAGCCATAAAAAAGACTGCACCCAAAAATGTAAAGTAAAAGCTTATGGGGATAGTAAATCCATATCTACGTAATGCTGTAAGTCCCATAGTAGTAATAACAAGTAAGTAGATTAAAACTGGAGCAAACATATCTCCTAAATAGGGCGATATACGGTAGAAGAACACTGCTGAATAAGCTAGAATTATAGCGTATAGAGGTAGTTGCTTAGGCGGAACTTCAACAAATGATAATGGGTTCTGAATGGAGTTTGTGAATGACAAAATATATGCAACATGAGCTAAAAGGAAACTGATTAATCCAGCGATAAAAAATCCAGAATCAGTCTCAACATACATCAACAGGATATCTCCAAACCACGATAAGATTAAACCAGCAATTGTGTAATAGAAAAACCGGTTTTTCGTGTTTTTAGTTTGATAAATAAATCCATTGATAAGTATGGGTATTAAAATTGGTTTCGTGAAATCTCCCCATTCAGAGTTTATGATACCTTCCCCAGCTAAGATGTTTATTGTTAGAGCAATGAAGTAAGCAATAGAGTTGAAAATGAGTGTATTTGTTTTCAAATTGTAGCCGTTTGTTGAGGTGAGTATATCCATGAAAACCACATGGCGTTCAAAGTAATAAAGATTAAACTTGATGCAATAATCAATTGATGTTGACCGAAATCTAAGAAGCTAACAGCAACAAAGCCAAGGGTTAAAAGTCTAAAGTATTCGAGTTTATTAGCCCAAAGAGATTGATCTAAAACTTGACCAATTACCAAAATGTGGAATAAAATCATGGAGGCGACACCAGCTGCGGCTAAACCGCTAAAATGCTTGTAGTTAAATAAGAAAAAAGCTACTCCAGCTAATAAAATAGTGTACTGAAAAAGAACATACCACGATACTTTATTCGAATAGGTTTTTATAAACTTCTGATCGTTTAAGTAGGTGATTTCAGGAGGGAAACGCATGCCTCCATTCTCTTTTGGAAGCCACCCAGGAGGCATAAATAAAAGCTTGAGTTTGTTCTTGAAACCACTTACAGCATTCCAATCTTTAGCCAAACTTTGAATGGGTTTTATGTGGGCACTTATGGCATTAAATGTATTGATTGGAGTGGTAACACCATACGTTGGTTTTTCTTCTTCAGCTTGAAAAGTACCAAACCAGCGATCGAAAATAATAAACGTTCCACCGTGGTTTTTATCAATGTATTTTGGATTTCTACCGTGATGAACCCGGTGGTGAGAAGGTGTATTGAAAATATATTCAAACCATTTAGGGAGTTTGTCTATTGCTTCGGTATGAATCCAGAATTGATATAGAGTTGTAAAGGCACCAACATAAACAAACCATTCTGTTTCAAATCCAAATAAAGCGAGTGGCACATAGAAAAAAGCTGTAAATAATTTTTGAAGAGATCCTTGTCTCAAAGCAACAGATAAATTGTAATCTTCACTTTGGTGGTGCACCACATGTCCCAACCAAAACAAGTTAATTTCATGACTAAATCGATGCGCCCAGTAATAGAAGAAATCCACTCCCACAAATAAAACTATCGCCATGATCCATGTATGTGGAACATCAAACATGCTAAAGTGCGTGTAAAAGAAATGATAAACAGCAACGGTAGCTACTTTTACAAAAACACCTGTAACCTGCTCAGTTATACCACAGCTAATATTTCCAATAGCATCTGACCTACTATTTTCAGCAAAATTACTTGAAATTGGAGCTAAAAACTCTCCTATAGAAATGAAAAAAAGTACAAAAATAAGGGAATTTTTTAAAGTAAGTAATGTAATTTTTAGTATAGAACCTCCAGAAACTCGAAAAATAAGAAGCTGCCCCGTTGTAG
>CAJWSQ010000094.1 GCA_913045895.1 uncultured Flavobacteriales bacterium
ATGGATTGACCATCTAACACAAGTGGCGGCGCAAAGGGTAAGTCGATACGCACATTCAGGAAAATGGGTGAGAAAAGGGTGGGGAAGAACATTGAAATCATACAAGAAGCACTATCCTAATCGTGAAAAAATGGGTAAGCTATCCTTTACGTTTGATAAGATTGATGTTTTTACTCCACAAGATGCGGTTGTAACGGGTGCATTTAGACTTCAATTTGAAAAAGCTGGAGCCAAAGATGCTAGAGGTCAATTCACCTTAATTTGGAAAAAGATTGATGGCAAGTGGTTAATAATCAGAGATCACACTTCGGGATAAATAAAACGACAAACCATCTTTACGGTATTCGTGTTTAGTCTCTATACCTTCGCATCATGATAACATACACAATCATTGCAATTAATGTGATTCTTTCGCTGATGGCTTTTCAGAATGATAATCTATTCAGAAAGTTAGAATACAATCCGTATTTAGTTGTACACAACAAAGAGCAATATCGCATCTTCACCCATGCATTTATTCATGGTGATTATGGTCATCTTTTCATAAACATGTTTGTGTTGTATCAATTTGGTAGACACGTAGAATCAGGATTTAGCCACTATTTTGGTGTTAAAGGAATCTTGTATTACATCGTTCTTTATTTGGGTGGAATTATTGCTGCTTCTATTCCCGCTATTCAAAAGAACAAAGACAACCCAATGTATTCTGCTATAGGTGCTTCAGGAGCAGTTTCAGCAGTGTTGTTTAGCTTTATTTTAATGAATCCAACAGCTATGTTGGGGTTGTTTTTAATCATACCGATGCCAGCATTTTTAGTAGGTATTCTGTATTTGATTTACGAAAAGAAAATGAACGATCGCAATGATCGAATTGCTCATGATGCCCATTACTGGGGAGCTATATTTGGTTTTGGTGCAACGTTGATATTTAAACCAGCTTTTGGTTTGGAGTTTCTAGCTGATATTCAACATTCCTTAGCGAACCTGTTTTAATTTTCAACAATTCATAGCGATTTATTAACAATCATTGCTAACTTCGCAATCCTCAAATCTCGTTCCTCATCGGGCACGGGAGGGATTCTGTGCCCGTTTTCATAGAATCTCAAAAACACATAGATGAACGGACAAAAAATAAATAAAGCCGTTTTCTTGGATCGAGATGGCGTCTTAAATCACGATCCTGGTGATTACACCAAACATGTTTCTGAATTTCATATCCTACCAGATGTTGCTAAGGTTTTAAAAGGTTTCCAGGATAAAGGATATTTACTGGTAATTATCACCAATCAGGCCGGCATTGCAAAAGGATTGTATACACATGAAGATGTAGCCGAAATTCATAATTATTTACTGAACTATTTGAGTGAGAATGGAGTACATATTTCAGATGTATTTTATTCGCCATATCACGAAAATTTTTCCAAATCTTTGTCGCGAAAACCGGGTAGTTTGATGATTGAAAAAGCATTGTATCTATACAATATTGATCCTGATAAATCAGTTATGATAGGTGATAAACAACGCGATATAGATGCAGCAAACAGTGCCGGTGTAAAAGGAATATTAATCAATACCAACCAATCGCTATTAGATATCGTTGACCAAGTTTCATGACTCCTTATATCAACATAAACGGTGAATTAATTCCAGCTGAAAGAGCTTTGTTTCGTGTAACCAATCGTGCATTTCATTATGGCGATGGTTTATTTGAAACCATGAAGTTATCTCAAGATCGAATTCCATTTTTATACGAGCACATCAAGCGTTTGAGAAATGGAATGAAATTGTTGGGTCTGCAACATCCACACATTCATGATCCTGAGTTTTTGCAGAATGAAATTTTGCGTTTAGTCAGAAGAGTTAGGTTGAGCGAAGGTGCACGCATTCGATTAACAGTTTTTCGTGAAGGAGAGGGAAGATACACGCCCGAAACAGATCAAGCTGGATATTGTATTGAAGCTGAACCAGCCGAAACCATTTTCCAATTAAATGATTTTGGATTCAATATTGATGTGTTTAAGAAATACACCAAGTCTATTCATCCATTAAATGCGGTAAAGTCAATCAATTCCCAATTATTCATTCAAGCAGCTCGGTTTAAAAAGCAGAACAACTTGAATGAAGCTTTAATCTTAAACGATAAAGGCAATGTGGTTGAGTCCATCTCATCCAATGTGTTCTTTGTGGTAAAAGACAAGGTAATTACTCCAGCTATAGATCAAGGATGCTTGCCTGGTGTAATGCGTAGTTTGGTCATTGAAATGCTTCGAAAAGGAAAAATAGAAGTGTTTGAAACAGCCGTAAAACCTCAAATCTTACTCGAATGTAGAGAGGTGTTTTTTACCAATGCTGTTCAGGGAATTCAGTATGCTATGGCGTATGAAGACAAACGCTATTTCCATAAACTGTCTGAACAATTGGTTAACGCACTGAATACCGAAGTGGATTTGCGTGTTAATTTAATGAAGGATCTTCCGGAAACTGACTCATAATTTTAAAACGGTTTCCCAACGTTTCCATGGTTTCTTTCCAAAAGTCAGTGCTGTTTTTCATGGCCATTTCTTTGTCCATGAGAGTTACAATCCAAGCCTTTTCTTTGATTTCGTCTGTCAATTGATCGGGAGCCCATCCGCTGTAACCTGCAAAAAAGCGCACTTGATCGGGCTTCAACAAATCATTCTTGATATAAAATTCCAGTTGATTGAAATCACCACCCCAAGACAATCCTTCTACAATGGGATAACTCCCTGGCATCATTTCTTCTGAAAGTGTGTGGAAATAAAACAATTGGTTAGTTCCCACAGGGCCACCAATGTACAGTGGTAAATCAATATCCTTAAATTGAGGAAGGAAATCGCTCAACTTATAATCAGATTGATGATTGAGTACAAACCCCACGCTACCATCTTCATTATGTTCAGTAAGTAACACAACAGACCTGCTGAAGTTGGGATCAGACATAAACGGTTCTGAAATTAAAACTTTGCCAACTCCAGGTTGTTCCAGTTCAAAATTGATGTTGTCGAAAAAGTGTGCGAAATCCATGCGATAAAAAATAGCTGATTCAAAGTTATGAAACTCTCATAGGTTCTACCTTTGAAAATTGTAATCAGTAACGATTAACGTATCATTTTTACTCAAGTTATTATTCCATGATTGAAGAAGTATCGAATTACCTGAATCAAATCAGACATGAATTTACCAAAGCGGCATTGAATGAAGAAGCTGCCGATAACAATCCGTTGGAACAATATGCCAAGTGGTTTGAAGAGGCTGTTGGTGGACAGGTTCTTGATCCAAAAGCCATGGTTATTTCTACGGTGAATGCTGAAGGCAAACCCAGTTCGCGAGTTGTTTATACACGTGGTGTTACCGATAAAGGTATGCTGTTTTACACCAATTACTTGAGTAGAAAAGGACATGATTTAGCTGATAACCCACACATTAGCATCAATATCTTTTGGCCAGAAATGGAGCGTCAAATTCGTTTTGAAGGTTTGGTACATCGTGTTTCTGATATTGAATCGGATGCCTATTTTGCAGCTAGACCTAGAGAAAGCCAAATAGGAGCGTGGGCCAGTGAACAAAGTCAAACCATTACAAATCGTAAGGAATTGGAAAACCGCGTAAAGCAGTTTGAAGAAGAGTTTAAAGGCAAGGATGTTCCAAGACCGCCACATTGGGGTGGATACGAAGTAGAAATAAATTACGCAGAGTTTTGGCAGGGCAGACCAGCTCGCTTACACGATCGTATTATCTACGAATTGAAAAATGGAAAATGGGAGTTGTACCGCGTTGCTCCTTGATGAAATAAAAAAGCCTGACTTTCTTAGAAAGTCAGGCTTTAATTCTTTTGAAAAGAATGACGCTATTAGTTTACAGCATCAGATAATTCAGCACCTGCTTTAAACTTAATTACGTTTTTAGCAGCAATTTGAATTTCTTTACCAGTCTGTGGGTTACGACCAGTGCGTGCGTTACGCTTAGATACTGAGAAAGAACCGAAACCTACTAAAGATACACGGTCTCCACTTTTCAATGCACCAGTTGTTGCTGCAACCATTGCATCAAGTGCTTTTTTTGCTTCTGCTTTTGAAATTCCCGCTTCAGCGGCCATAGCGTCTACTAATTCTGCTTTGTTCATGTTAAAAATAAATTAGGGTTTAACAAATGTGATAATTCACTTTTACAGATAGCCAAATATAGATGAAAACCCAGCCTACACAAGGATTACAGTAAAAAACACCCCTGTTTTGTTAATAAAAGAGGCCGATTGTTAATAACGTAGAGTGATTTCCACATAAAAACAGCATAAATCCCAGTATTTACTTGACTTAATATTAATTAGCATGAATTTGTTACATTAGTAGGTTTATTTACGTCATATAGATACCAGACGCTTATTTATACCATTTCATGCCATACCGTATAAAAAATGTATTTCTAATAATAACACTTCTTGTACTTAATTGTACAATCGCTAAAGCTCAGGGTTTTGATGCTGCTTTTGAAGCAAATGTGAATTCTGGATGTAGCCCTTTGTTGGTGACTTTTACAGATACGTCAAATACACAAGGAATTACTTCTAGAACATGGATACTTGGAAATGGAAATACAAGTACAGGTAATAATGCAACTGTTAGTGCTACTTACAATAATACGGGGCTGTATACTGTAACGCTTATTATTTCAGATGGATTTCAGTCAGATACAGCCTCATACTATCAATACATTGAGGTTTATGATGATCCATCACCGCTGTTTACAATAGCACCACCAACTCAGGGGTGTGCACCTTTGGCTGTTCAGTTTACGAATAACTCTTCGTCTAATGGGCCTCCAATCGTCAATTATTCATGGGATTTTGGTGATGGCACTCCCGTTTCAAATGCTCAAACACCAAACCATACATATCTCTATTCTGGTAGTTTCCAAGTTCAGCTAACTGCAACAGATGCTAATGGATGCAGTGGGTCATTTATTTACCCAGCATCAGTACAAGTAGATCCACAACCTGTGGCATCTTTTTCAGCTGATTCAGTTAGTGCGTGTAATCCACCATTAACAGTTACGTTTTCAAATAATTCAACAGGAACCCCTCCTTTATCATATACATGGAATTATGCTTTGGGTACAACAACCAATAACACACCTCCAACAACTACATATTCCAATGCTGGTGGGTATGATGTTTCTTTACAGGTAACAGATGGGAATGGCTGTACTGATACCTTAGATGTGGATAATTTCATTGCTATAGGAAATGTTTCAGCAGACTTTGATATACCAGATACAGTTTGTCCTGGAGAAGTATTCCAAATTAATAACACATCTTTTGGTGGAGTATCTTTTAATTGGGATTTTGGAGATGGTACAACGTCTACATTACAAAGTCCTAGTAAATCGTATTCATCACCAGGAACTTATACAATAAGCCTGACTTCACATGTTTCTTCAGGTTGTAGTGATAATGTATTGAAAACTATTGTCGTAGAAAATTTTCAAATATCTCCCTCAGCAGATCAAAATTATTCTTGTGAAGCACCTTTTACGGTAAACTTTACGAGTACATCAACCACAGCTGCTACTAATTGGAATTGGTATTTTGAGGGATATGACACATTGTATAATACCTCATCAAACCAAACAATCACATATACACAACCTGGTGAGTTTAATGTACTAGTTGAAGCAACTTCTAGTAATGGCTGTCCTGCAAGCTATAGCCAATCAAATATGATTCGAATCATTGGTTTGCAGGATACAAATATTATGGCTGACCCAATTTCTGGTTGCGTACCCTTAACTGTTGATTTTCTTGATCAGTCTCAACCTTACGATTCTATTATGTCTTATTTGTGGGAGTTTGATAATGGCACCTCATCAACCTATCAGTCTACTCAGTTTACTTATAACGACACTGGAATTTATTTTGTAACAGCCACGCTTACTCTATATGGAGGTTGTGAAATTGAAGAGATTATTGAAATATCGGTTGGTGATCATCAACAGCCTAACTTCTTAATTGATACGGTAATAGCGTGTTCATCTGATAGCTTTTCATTCACTAATTTGTCAACAGATCAGAACTATATTGATGCATATGAGTGGACTTTTATAGGTCCTAATTCAACCGCTGTTAGTGTTGATTTTGAACCTAAACAAAGAATTAAAGATACGGGTTGGGTTGAGGTAAGGTTGGCAACGGATCATAATGGATGTCTTGATACCTTATCTGTAGATAGTCAAATGTATGTTTTGGGTCCATATGCTCGCTTTTCGTCTAGTGTGAATTGTGATTCTATCTTTTGGCGAGAATTATATAATACCAGTATGGATTACACCTCATTCTTTTGGGACTTTGGTGATGGTTCTCCTATTGATGCAATTAACGATACAATTCTCCATGATTACATTCAAAGAGGAAACTACAAAACTAAACTGGTAACATATAATTCAAATACAGGATGTGAAGATTCTGTAACTGTAACAATGGCAATTAGGGAACCTATTGCCTGTTTTACTATTAATGACAGTACTCCATGTAGGTATCAAGATGTTTTTTATCAAGGTCAATGCTCTCAAGACGCTGTTAATTATAACTGGAACGATGGAGAGGGGGATTTCATTTCATTACCTAAAAACTATTGGAGTGAACCCTATCAATCTGATGGTGTGTTTACACCTAGTTTGATTGTTTACGATCAAAATGGATGCGCTGATACAGCTTACAAAACCTTAAAAGTGTATAAACCCGAAGCAAGGTTTTCAGCAGATTCTGATAGAGCGTGTGTAAATGACATAGTTCATTTCTTTGATCAAACATTATATGATACTACATCATCAACTTGGCAATGGGATTTACAAGGATTGAATTATTATTATACCGAAAACCCTACACACTCTTACTTAAACACAGGTTATCAGTATTATGATGTTGAACTGATTGTAACAGATGTTTTAGGATGTAGCGATACCTTGTATGCCGAAGATACCATATTAGTAGGTGCTCCAAATCCTATATTCACTATTTCAGATTTGACTTTATGTGTAGGAGATGAATTACAGTTTGGTACAATTCCAAATTGGAATCACCAGTACGTTTGGGACTTTGGTAATGGAGATACCTCATACACGCAATTCCCAAGTTATCAATATCCTGCATATGGTAATTATGATGTTACTCTAACCGTATATGATTCTATCGGTTGCGACTCATCTTTTACATATCCTGTATCTGTGAATGTAGAAGGAATTAGTGGAGTGGGGATAATTGCTGATCCAACAGATACCAATTGCTATCCAGTTAATGTACAAGTTATGGATACCTCAGGACTTACATACATCAATAGCTGGGAGTGGGATTTTGGTGATGGCACAACATTAACAACTGGTGCACCAGTTGCGTACCATACCTATAATTTAAGTGGATCTTTTCCTGTTGTGCTAACAGTAACGACTGGTAATGGATGCATAGACTCAGTAGTTGTACCTGATTTGATAAACATTACAGGCCCTTTTGCGAAATTGAAAACAGTAGAAGATGTTTATTGCTTAGGTGATACAATTACCTTTTATGCAGATAGTGCCCGGTATGTTGATGAATTTGTTTTTGACTTTGGTGATGGTATGATTATACAACAAGCTGATAGTACAGTAAAATACGCTTATAACCAAACGGGATATGTTAGTGTTTTTATGCTGATGTCTGGTGAAAACAATACGTGTATAAAGTCAGATTCTATATCCTTTTTTGTTGGCCATGTAGAAACTGAGATGGTTACATCAGATACGATTGGCTGTGTTCCTCTAACTGTAGATTTCAGTGAAATATCTTTGGGTGAGAATCTGTATGCTTGGGAAAGCAACATTGCTTATTTGTCTTCAGACTCTGCTTTGTCATATACCTTTGATCAAGCTGGAACTTATTTTGTTACACTTACAGCTAGAAATGACTCAACTTGGTGCGATGATCAGGATTCAGTTACTGTAATAGTTCAACCTTTACCGAACATTCAAGCAAATGACGATGATATTTTATGTATCGGTAGCGAATATCAATTACAAGCTTCTGGTGGAGAGTTTTATGTTTGGTCACCATTAGATTATTTAGATAACATATACAGTCCAAACCCAGTAACCAATACAATTGAACCTATTACATATACAGTTTCAGGAACAGATTCTAACGGATGTGTTAATACAGATCAAGTTTATATCGATATTCAACCTGAACCTGTTTTAAGCTTTATTTCAGAAGACACAGTTGCTTTTCCTGGAATGACAATTCCAATATATTCTGATAGTGATATGGATTTGACTTATTCATGGTCTCCAAGCTCTAGTTTGACTTGTACTACTTGTCCAAATCCAACAGCTACACCTGAAGAAACAACTACATATACACTGTCATATTCTGATCAATTAGGCTGTTTCACATTTGATACTACATTCACAATTATAATAGATGATGAATACAGTATATTCATACCAAACGCTTTTACACCAGATGGTGATGGTATAAATGATGAGTTTATGGTAAAAGCATACGGCTTTAAAAAGTTTGAGTCTTTTGCAATTTATGATCGCTGGGGAGATTTAATTTTTGAGACTGCCGATTTAGATGAAGGTTGGGACGGAACTTATCCAAACGGAGACAAAGCACAATCTCAACAAGTGTATGTGTACCGATTTATTGCTGAGAGGTATAATGGTGAACAATTTGAAAAGAAAGGGAGTGTATTACTCCTTAGAAACTGATTAAATTTTGATTTTCTAAAGGAGTTCCATTCAATAAATCTGCTGGAGCCATAGCTCGTTTTCCTTCTAATTGTACATCGGTAAGTTTTAATTGAAAGTCATTGGTGTGTACAAAAATCGATTTGTCTTTAATCTCTAATAAGCCAGCTTCATTAGAAGGATTTTCAGTTAACTCGCTCGATTTAACTTTTAAGAGCAATTTTTTGTCTTGCACTTTTACGTGTGTATAAGCTCCTGGAAAAGGTGCCATTCCCCTAATGAAATTGAAAATTCTTTCAGCAGATTGATTCCAGTTGATAGCACAATCGGGTTTGAAAATTTTAGGAGCATGTTTGATATCGGCTTCATCCATCAATTGGTTTTGAGGAATGGGCTCAATTGTGCTATCAAACAAACCTGTTAAAGTCTCTACCAGCAGTTCAGCACCCAAATTCATCAAGCGTACGTAAACTGATCCGGCTGTTTCTTCTGGAGTTATTGGTGTTTTCTTTTGTTTAAGAATTGCACCTGTATCAATCTCGTGTTTCAATTGGAAGGTCGTAACACCCGTTTCTTCCTCACCATTGATTACAGCCCAGTTTACCGGAGCTGCACCTCGGTAATTAGGTAACAAAGAACCGTGAACATTAATGGTTCCCATTGGAGGCATTGCCCAAACGGCTTCTGGAAGCATACGAAAAGCAACTACAACTTGAATATCAGCTTTTAAGGCTGCCAATTCAGCTTGAAAATCAGCATCTTTCAAATTGGTAGGCTGGAGCAACGGCAAGTCGTGTTTTAACGCACATTCTTTTACAGGCGAGTATTGTATTTTATGACCACGACCAGCTTTTTTATCTGGCATAGTTACCACACCCACAACATTGAAGTTGTTCTCAATCAATGCTTCTAATGATGCAACTGCAAAATCAGGGGTTCCTAAAAAAACAATGCGATTACTCATACTTATTCTGCGTCTTCTAATTCTTCATCCCAATCACTCCAATCATCACGAAAATCATCCATGTCTCTACGGTCTTTCTTGGTAGGTCTTCCCATACCCTTAGGACGGTCTTGCATGATTCGGATACGGAGCATTTCTAACTTATGTAGCTCCTCAGCAGGGGTAATATCTTCTCGATAATCAGCAACTAGTTTGGCTCCAACTCGGTTTTTTAAAGTAGCTAATACCTTGTATTTATACCAAATGTTTTGCTTTCTCACTTGAATGATGTCACCTGGTTTTACTTCACGTGCTGGCTTTACAGCCTCTTTATTAACAAGTACTTTATTGTTTTTTACAGCATGTGTCGCTAACGATCGTGTTTTAAAAACACGAATGCACCACAGGTATTTATCTATTCTAGCCAAGCGAGTCTCTAATTTTGCCGCAAATATAAGGGCTTGCTACAGAGTGTCAATTTTCAAAGTGGTGTAGTTTTCAACGAATAAAATTGAGTATTTTGAACGGCAAATCTCCTTAGTCTATGTCGAACGTTAATTTCAGACCGCGTTTTAAGTTTGAATCACCATTGTCTATGCCCGAGTTGGTAGATAAGATTAAACGCCAACTTCAAACGAACAACCCTGTGGGCTTTAAATCTAAAATATTACGCTATCATTTGGTAATCAGATATCCA
>CAJWSQ010000095.1 GCA_913045895.1 uncultured Flavobacteriales bacterium
CATGGCTAAAGCAAGCACGGTGAAAGTACCCGATTAGCTGTCGGCCGAGATAAAGTTATTAGAAAGTAGGGAAGTGTCAAGTTCATCATTAAACTGGGCTTGATTTGGCCCATGTTGGGCAACGTCTTTATTTTTTTCCTTCGACATAGGTTTTACAAAAAGATTCAATGTCGTCTTGAATGTCGTTAAGATGTTGGATAATATATTTTAATGATTCTGTGATATTTACTTCATCACCTTTGAAGTCTTTTTGCTTTTTTAAAGTTTTGGAATATTGAATCAAGTGAATAGAAAAATCTTTCAGGTGATATGAAGTTTTTGTAATTTGACTTGCAGCTATTCCGAGTTTTTCTTCAGTGAAGGTTTTCAGGTCGAGGGGGTTCTCTATGGAGACTTCAAATTCATTATTGATACGACTTAAAAACAGTTCAAGCCTGTTTATGACATCATAACCAACCATCAATTTTTTACCTTCAATTATTCCTCGAATTATAGTGTCAGATACATTACTTTTTCTCGAATACTCTTTGGACTCTCGGTAACCAACTATTTTCAATAATTCCTCTCTTATTCGTTTTGTTTTTTGAGTTCTGTCGTCCCTTATTTCCTCATGTATTCGATTTACTTCTTGTCGCGATGGAACGGAATGCATGTATTTATCCCATTGTTCCAATGGAATGCCAACTTTGTAGGCTAAAAGAGGTCTATCTTTGATTACTTTTTTGACCTCTCCCCAGCGAATTCTTATTTGTTTGTCAGTTAGTTCTTCCATTTTTTTTGATGTTGCCCTACATGAAATAAGCCCAGTTTCCCATTCTTATCTCAATTCAGTTTTCGTAAAAATAAGAGATAAAACCAATCAGTCTTTCAACTCAATGGCTAAGATTTCGCCTGTAGCACAGGGTGTTTCACCAGCAGAAAGCGTCATGTCTACCCAAATCTTTCTGCCTTCTATGCTGCGTAGTTTTCCTTTCAATTCCAACTCAACGCCCATGGGAGTTGGAGCCTTAAAATCTACTTTTAATGATGCCGTTACACACCTCACGGCTAAAGGTGCTTCAAGTGCAATTCCCTTTTGTTGGCAAGCAAACGCTGCTGCAGATCCTGTTCCGTGGCAATCGAGCAACGAGGCTACTAAACCGCCATAAACGCTGCCCGGTAATGCCGTGTATTCTTCACTGGGTGTAAAATGAGCAACGGTTTCATGGCCCACCAAATAGGTTTTTAAGTGTAATCCGTTGGGGTTGTTTTTTCCGCAGCCGTAGCAATGTGCTAGGTTTTCGGGGTATAAGTCTTGTATGGCTTGTGACATGGTGTAAAGCGCTAATGTATTAGTTTGAGCCTAAGGTATCTATTTTCAATCATTGGTTGGCATTTTTACTACCCTGACAATTGTCATAGTATCGCTGCTTTTCTTCCAATACTATTGCACCGTTCAAAAGCAAGGTACCATGGCAAAAGGTAAAATAGAGGTAATGGCTCCCGTTGGTTCATTCGAATCGTTGGCAGCGGCACTAAACGCAGGTTGTAATTCGGTTTATTTTGGAGTAGAGCAGTTAAATATGCGTGCGCGCTCAACCGTAAACTTCACTACAGATGACCTCAAAGAAATTGCGGCTCGTTGTTCTGAACGTGGAGTAAAGAGTTACCTCACCATCAACACGGTTTTATATGATCACGATATCCGCTTGATGAAAACCTTGGTAGATCAGGCCAAAGCCAGTGGCATTTCGGCTGTTATTGCTTCTGATCACGCGGTAATGTCTTATGCGCGCAAAATTGGGTTGCCAGTTCATATTTCTACGCAAGCCAATGTTACCAATGTAGAGAGCGTGGAGTTTTACAGTGCTTTTGCAGATGTAATGGTGCTTTCTCGTGAGTTGAGCTTGAGTCAGGTTGCTGGTATTACTCGCGAAATTGAGAAACAACAAATTACGGGTCCATCGGGAGAGTTGGTTCGCATTGAGGTATTTGCCCACGGTGCGTTGTGTATGGCTGTTTCGGGTAAATGCTATTTGAGTTTGCATTCCAACAACTCTTCGGCTAATCGTGGTGCTTGTGTGCAAAATTGCCGCAAATCGTATATCGTTACCGATGAAGATGGCAATGAATTGTTGGTAGATAACGAGTACATCATGAGTGCCAAAGATTTGTGTACCATCAACTTTTTAGATAAAGTAGCTGAAGCTGGAATTCAGATTTTAAAAATTGAAGGTAGAGGTCGCTCTGCCGATTATGTTGATACTACGGTTCGTTGCTATCGCGAAGCTGTTGATGCTTTAGAGGCTGGAACTTACGATGCGGATAAAGTTGAAGGTTGGATGCAGCGTTTGGCTAAAGTCTACAACCGCGGATTTTGGGATGGTTATTACCTCGGTCGTAAAATGGGCGAGTGGAACGATTCTTACGGTTCAAAAGCTACCGAGCGTAAAGTGTATCTCGGAAGAGGGTTGAAATACTTCGGTAAAATCGGAATTGGCGAATTTCAATTGGAAGCGCATGATTTAGCCATTGGCGATAAAATCATGGTAACGGGCCCAACAACGGGAATCGTTTATGCCGAAGTTGGCGAAATGCGTAAGGATGATGAAACGGTTGAAACGGTTGCCAAAGGCGATACATTCTCGATGCCAATTGGCGAAACGGTTCGTCCGTCAGATAAAATCTACAAAATAGTGGAGGCCTAATGCCGCGTATATTCTTTCAGCGAAATAAGTGTATTGGCTGCAACGCTTGTGTTGAGGCAGCTCCCAACAGGTGGCGCGTTTCTAGAAGCGATGGCCGTTGCTTTTTAATTGGTGGCGTGGAGAAACGCGGTATTTATCAAACCTCCATTACGTATGAAGAATTAGATGATAATCTGCGAGCTGCAGTGAATTGTCCTGCTAAAATCATCAAGGTAGAAGAGTAGCTATTTGCCAGCTGCTTTTTCTAGAGCTGCAATATCCAGTTTTACCATGGTAAGTAATGCTTGCCCAACGGCTGGTGCTGTTTCAGGATTACTCATCAAACGGCCTAATTGTTCGGGTACAATTTGCCACGATAATCCGTATTTGTCTTTCAACCATCCGCATTTGTTTTCTTCACCGCCATGGGCTAACAGAGCATTCCAGTAATAGTCTATTTCGGTTTGATCTTTACAAGTAATCACCATTGATGTAGCTTCAGTAAAGGTAAACTTAGGGCCGCCATTCATGGCCATGAATTTTCTGCCCATAATTTCAAATTCTACTACAAAGGCGTTTTCTGAAAGTATCTTTCCTTCTTTAAAAACAGAGATGTAAAAATGAGCGGCTTCTTGGGCTTGGTTATCGAACCAGAAACAAGGGTAAGGAGCATTTTTCATATCGATTCAGCGTAGCTTTTGTAATTATCTAAAATGGCTTGCCAGCCTGCTTTTTGCATTTCTACCGGGTTTTCAGATTCGGCTTCAAAAGTCTCGGTAACGAGTGTTTGATTGAGTTGAGGCGTAAATTCAATCATCACCATGCGCTTGTCATCCAATTGTAGTTTAATAAGCTCGTGTTCTATAATTTCAAGGTATCGTCCAGTGAAATCGAATCCAGCACTTTTATCTCTGGCTTCCATGCGCCAGTTCATGCGTCCACCAGGTTGCAAATCGTTAATTGCTGCTAAGCAAAACCACTCTGGTGAAGCAAAATTCTAGTGGATTATGTGTTGTGGCTTTGTCCAAACACTCCAAGCTTGCTCAACTGGGAGGTTTAATAAGGCTTGAACTTTAATGGTCATTTTGAGGTTTTGTTTGTAGTAAATATATATTAAATATTGAAATACAGTTAGTTGAGATTTGTCTGTGGGTTTTAAAATCTACGGTGTTTTACGTAGGTAAATCCGATGAATCACGTATTCTACAACGGATTTTCTACAAATAGATTTGCGGTTGTATCAATTCATCTTATACAGCCTTGCAACTATGAAACGCTCACTGATACTGTTTTTATCTCTTGTGTCTACTTTTTTTGGGCACGCTCAAACCAATGTTGATTATACTACAAAACGCATTGGTGATAATACATCTCAAAGATCAGGTCTTGATCTATCTCCAGATGGTAAGTATTTAGCCATTGCTGGAACTCAAAAAAAGCCATTAATCATTTACGATTGGGAGAATGATCAAATCATCAAACAAGTTGATGCTGGACAATGGCCCGGAGGTGGAAGAGTGCATTACTCTAAAAACGGCAACTATTTATTGCTGCAGAACACGCCATTTAATGATATGAACATCAACAAAGACAAACCCATTGATTTTGAAATTGTAGATGTAAAAACAGGAGCGGTAGTACAGAAAATCAATCAGGCTAATGCTGCAAAAATCAGTGCTAGCGAAACCAAGTATTTGGTGCTCAAGAATAAGAAAGTTACCATTTACAACTTGAAAACAGGAGCAGAAATCAACTCCATTGACTTGCCCAGTATCACCAACAGCGTGGCACTTTCACCCGATGAATCTATTCTAGCTATTTCGCACAAACCAACGCTTGAGCAGGTTAAGAATGCACCTACCATTAGAGGCGATAAAAAGGCTAAAAAAGCCATTAAACCAGCCTTGAAGTACAGAGAAGTTATTACACTTTATGATGCTAAAAACCTAACTGAAATCACCTCCATTAATGAGTTGTATGATGTGGTTTACAGGCTGCAATTTTCTAAAAACGGAAACAAGTTATTTGTTCATACATGGCCGCACACCAAAATGCAAACTTCAACCGCTGGCCGACAGGGTTATGTGAATGTAATTGATGTGATAAACAAGCAACCATCACGAGTTTCATACTTAACGCTTGCACCTTTTGAACCTGATTTTATGGAGAATGAAGCAGGTACTGTTTTCGGTATTGTTTCTCTAGATAAGTTTCCAGAGGTAAGGCTTTACGATGCTCAAAACGGACGGTTGTTAGAAATCTTCAATCTAGAACAAAGGTTAGGCGAAGTATGGCGTACCAAACTAATGGGCGATGGCCGAGCTAGCTTCACTTTCTTACCAAATAATTCAGTTTTTATAGTAACCGGAAATCAAGCTGTGATATGGAAACCAGAAGCGTTGCAAAACTAATTACAGCACTTCTTTTTATGCTGAATGTTTTTCAGCTGAGTGCACAAAAAAAGCATCTGTCAACACCTCAAGAAGTAGAGGCTGAAATTCATTCCATTCTAAATGCTCAGGTTCTTGAAGAGGGCAGTAGTTTATACAAGCTCAAGCATAAAAAGGAGCTGGAAGGCACCTACATCATCGATATTTCAATTAACGATAAAAGCCAAGTTATATCTGTGTTTATTGTAGAAAACAACGGAGGAACTACCGATGGACAAGTGCTTTTGAAAGATGTATTAATAGACTCAAAATTCAAATTCAAAGTGCCTAAAGGCAAACGCTATAAAGTAAGGCACACATTCATTTTTTAACCAGACTTTAATTATTTAGCTATGAAACAGAAACTAGTAACATTGGCCTTGGCTGCACTGTCTTTCGGAGCTTTTGCTCAAGATGATATGAGTACGGTGTGGGAGGTTAAATTAGAACACAAAATTGATGGCTCAGGAACTGGCTCTGAACATCGTGGGCACAGCTACGCCTATTCTGAAAAAGAATTTACGGTGTTCAACAATGCCGATGGTAAAACACTTTGGACCAAAGCGTTTAAAGACATTGCTCCAACCTTGCGCAAGGTTGATGAGGTTATTCCATTGTGGATGTCTGATGCAGTGATTCTTTTCGATAAAAAAATGGGGAAAGACCAAGCTGCCTGTATCGATCTTAAAACAGGAGAGTTGCTTTGGTCTAGCGACCGTTATCAATTATCAACATTCATTAAAGCCAATGCAGCTTCTTTTGAGCAGATGTTTTTAGATGTTCCTGAAAAGGATGGTTTCATCGTTGTGCTGAAAGAAGAATTAATCTTTGTTGATGCCCGTTCTGGCGTTGAGAAATGGAGTACTTCTAAGTTTAAAGGTTTAGTTGGTGAGTATGTTTACAAAGATGGATACATGGTTGCAGTCAACTTTAAGCCAGGCTGGTTAGGCGCTCTTTTCTCGGGTTACAAAAACCAGATTGTGAAAATCAATATGGATAATGGTGACATCGTTTGGGATCAGGAATACATTGGTAGAGCTGAGCAAAAGGTGATTACAAAAGAGTTTTTATTTGAATTAGATGTACACGACAATATGGTTGTGTTACGCATGAATGGAATTCAAACCTATGATTTTAAAACTGGGGCTAAGCTTTGGGCAGCAGCTTTTGATTTCTCGGCTGAGAAAATTGTTGGTGAGCCGGCAGGAGCAAAAAAGTTTGGTGTGTATGGAGCAGTTGCAGATCCAGTAATCCACGGTGATGATATCTATGTTTTGGATATGTCTGGCAAGAAATCACAATTCATCAAGAAGTATGATAAAAATACAGGTAAGCTGTTATGGACATCAAACGAAATTAAAGGAGCTAAGGCCATTCCAAACATGTTTGTTGTTGATGATAAAGTGGTACTTCAAATTGGGGGTGTTATCGAAGCGCAAGCTTATATCCGCAAAAGACAAGGTGAAGAGTGGATTGAAGAGTGGAAGGTTTGGTATCCAGATGTAAAACCATGGGGATTACAGGCATTCAATACTTCTGATGGTTCTAAAGCGTGGGATTCTGAGAAGTTTAAAAAAGGGATTACCAATTCGTTTGCAATTGATGGAAATGTGGTTGTGAGTAGTGGTAAAGCTTTGTATTCTATCAAAGTAGCATCAGGTGATGTGAATTATGAAGTGAGTTTGAAAGATGATGGGATTAGTACTGGAGAAGGATTGAGGCTGTATAAAGACAAAGCCATTGTTATCGGTAAAAAAGGAGTTAGTTCTCACAACATTAGCGATGGTAAATTGGTGAGCAGCGCTAAATACAAACAATCGTATTTAGAAGATATGGATGGCGATTACTTGATTATGAAAACAGATAAAGCCGATATCGCTTGCTACGATTTGCGTACCGTTAAATACAAGCAATTTAAAGCGAAGAAAGGTGCAACTACTTCATTGTCTACAGATCAAAAGTATGTGTATGTGTACGAGAATAAAGTAGTAACAAAGTTGAAGACAGAGTAATTCAACAAGTCGAGGTAGAAAGACCTGTATTTGGATATTCCGAGTACAGGTTTTTTTATTATTTCCTTAACCTACAACTCTCCAAATAGGTTTTATTTTCGCAGCAAAATAATTGGATAATGAATTATCGACTTTTAACAATCCTCTTTTTACTGCCACTCGGACTTTTTGCTCAAATCAAAAATCAAGAGGTGATTGCTTTTTACAACCTCGAGAACCTTTTTGATACCATTAATCAAGAAAACGTGAATGATGGAGAATATACGCCTCAAGGTAGAAAAGAGTGGAACACGGCTAAATACGAAAGTAAGCTCAACAACATGGCTAAAGTGTTGTACCAATTAGGCGACACAAATTCTAAAAAGGGATTGGCTTTAGTTGGAGTTTGTGAAGTTGAAAACAGACAGGTATTAGAAGATTTGGTTTCCACAAAACCTCTTAAAAAGAGAAAGTTATCAATCATTCACGCAGATTCGCCAGACAAAAGAGGAATTGACGTTGCGATGCTTTACAATCCTAAGAAATTTAAGGTGATTCATTACCAGTATCTCAATCCAAATATCAAAACCGAAGAAGGTGATACTGTTTTTACTCGTGATGTATTAGTGGTAAAAGGAGTTTTAAGAAAAACGGATACTGTTTATGTTTTGGTGAATCACTGGCCAAGTAGATATGGTGGCGAGGAAAAATCTAGACCAAGAAGAAATCAAGCAGCATTATTCAATAGAAGCATTGTAGATAGTATCAAATTGAATGAAAATCCGCTGGCTAAAGTTTTCATCATGGGCGATTTGAATGATGACCCTACCAACGTAAGTGTAGATGAAACTTTAAACACCATTGCTGATTTGGATTTAACGGATAGCGTTGCATTATACAACCCGTATTACAATATCTTAAATTCTGGTACAGGAACGTTAAAATACAGAGGTAAGTGGAACCTGTTTGATCAGGTAATTTTTACTCAAAGTGTTACTTATGATGGCGAGTATCTTTTTGAATCTGCCAATATCTTTAACCCAGATTACTTGTTTCAACAAGATGGAGATTACAAAGGATATCCGCTTAGAACTTTTGGTGGAAAGACTTACCTAAATGGGTACAGTGATCACCTACCGGTTTACATTATTCTAAAGAAGTAATAGCTCTCTAACGTTAGGTATAAAAAAAGCCCTCAGATGAGGGCTTTTGTTTTTTTAGTCAAGTAATTTCTGACGAAGTAAAAACTCCAACTGCTGGTTGGCTTTTTTCAGTTTCTCCATCAAAATCTGATTTTCTTTTCTCAACGAATAAACCTCAAATGCATTCTCTACGTTGATTCGTAGCTCGTGCTCATTCCAAGGTTTAGTGATGTATTTATAAACCTGACCTTTGTTTATCGCATCCACAACAGCCTCAATATCTGAGTAACCTGTTAGCAACATACGAATAGGTTCAGGGTGTTTATCAAGAATAGAAACCAAGAAATCAACACCTGTTTCTTCAGGCATTCTCTGGTCGGTTATTATCACTTGAATATCTTCTTTTTCTAAGATTTCACGACCTTCTTCAGCAGATAAAGCGATAAATACTTTAAATATTCTTCGGAAGCTGGCCTTGAAAGAAATCAAATTGTGTTCTTCATCGTCTACATAAAGAACGCGTATTTTGTCTGATGTGGTATTAGAATCCATAATTTCAACACAAATGTATGCCACAAATCTAATTTTAAAATATCTTGGGGGTCGAATTATGATTATGTATTAAAGATTTTGAATTTATACTTCAAAAAACCTGAGAACCGTTAAAATATCTTTACATCCAACCTAAAACAAAATAAAATACGTCAAATTCATGTTTAACTCTAACGAAGTAAACCCATTACCGTTAAGTGAAGCAAGATTTCTTTTTAGACCCGTTATTCTAGAAAGTCAAAAAAATGCCTCGGAGATCCTGTCACTAAAAGAACAACCAGATGTATTAGTTCTTGATACTATCGAAAAGCAACTGGTAGAACTTTATAAATTACGAAATCCAAGTAATCCTGATAAAACCAAAATTAGAGCTCAAGTTCAAGAAGAGTTCCATTCAGATTATTCAAATCTTGGCTTATGGGTTTACTACCCGTGGAAAAAAACACTGGTACACACAGTTAGTAAAGCCGAGTTTATAGAAATCAGAACCAACAGAAACAAACTCAAAATTACAGATGAAGAACAAGAGCAACTTTCATCTAAAGTAGTTGGAGTAGTAGGACTTTCAGTTGGTAATTCGGTAGCTCTAACCATTGCAATGGAGCGTTTAGCTGGTAAAATCATATTAGCCGATTTTGATGAGCTTGAAGTCAGTAATTTAAATAGACTTAGAGCTAGTTTATGTGATTTAGATTTACCTAAAACCATTATTGCTGCTCAACAAATAGCCGAAATTGATCCTTTTATTGAAGTGGAGTTATTCAACGATGGATTAACCGATCAAAACATGCAATCGTTCTTATCAGGTACTTCAAAATTAGATTTACTAGTTGAGGTTTGCGATTCCATACAGCTGAAATATCAAGTTAGAAAAAAAGCTCGCGAATTACAGATTCCGGTGGTAATGGATACCAACGATAGAGGGTTGGTTGATATTGAACTTTTTAACGTTGAACCCAACAGACCTATTTTCCATGGATTGGTAGATGAAGCTGAGTTTGATAAAATTGATGAGCTGCCATTAGATGAGCGGATGAAATTAATCTCTAAAATTGTGGGTGGAGACGCAATAAGTGATCGTTTAAAACTCTCTATGCCTCAAATTGGAAAAACTTTAACATCATATCCACAATTAGCCTCAGGTGTTATGCTTGGAGGTGCTGTAACTGCATATCTTTGCCGCAAAATTTTGCTTAAGGATGATACGCCTTCTGGAAGATTCTATGTAGATTTTGATGAAATTTTTAAATAAAGAGCCAAAGCATGTTTAGAATTAGAGCTTTTCGCACCACTCAAGACAGAGAATCGTGTGAGAAATTTGCTTTTGGCCATGAAAAAGTACTCCGTGATTTTGGCGTTGAAAAAGTAACGTCAGCCAATAAATCGTGGATGGACAATCCAGATGTGTATGTGCTTATTGTAGAAAGCCTTGATGGTGAGGTTGTTTACGGGTCCGGCGTCGACGCAAAATCGGTACACCGGCACTCCATCCACGATCTTTTTGAGTACGAGGACAGGACGACAAGCCCAAGCGGATTCGCTCGGGCGGCAGATTCCTCGCTTGACCAGATCCTG
>CAJWSQ010000096.1 GCA_913045895.1 uncultured Flavobacteriales bacterium
TAGCTGAAATAACTAAAATAACCACTGTAGAGAGGAATAAAATAAGCACTGTTTTAAAAGATTTATTCATAATTCTCTCAATTTCGATCAGATCCCAAATGGAAAGTATCGAAATCACAGTCATAAACAATACGACAATTACGAGTAAATACCCTATAATTTTCTTAATCTGAGTCATTTAGCTTACTATGCTTTTTCTAAGGAATTTCAAATTTAGCTAAAACTCCATTGAAAACGAATATAGCTTATGGATATTGCTATTTTTGCACCAAACCCAAATGATTATGAAAAACGATTTGACAACAAAATTTTGGATCATAACATCTTCTATCATCGCCATATCATTGACGCGCTTTTTGCCTCACCCACCTAACTTTACAGCTTTGGGTGCCATGGCTCTTTTTGGTGGAGCAATCTACACCGATAACTGGAAACGTTTCTTGATTCCGATTTTGGCTTTGTTCTTATCTGACTTGGTTTTGAACAACGTATTCTTAAGCCAATGGTACGAAGGTTTTGTTTGGGTTACTCCAGGTGCTGGATACTTATACGGAGCAATGGTAGCAACAATTGCTTTAGGTCAGTTTATGATTAAAGAATTGAAAACAACCAACATTGCTTTGGCTGCTGTTATTTCATCTGTACTGTTTTTCTTGGTTACCAACTTTGGTGTTTGGGCAGGTGGAGCCATGTACCCTAAAACAGGTGCTGGTTTAATTATGGCTTACGAAGCTGGCTTACCATTCTTATTAAACACACTAGCAGGAAACATTTTGTTTAGTGCGGTTTTATTTGGTGGATATGCTTTTGCTCAAAACAGAGCTACTGCAGCACATTAATTAGAATTTACATTCTTTATATACGAAAGCCCGTCAGGAAACTGATGGGCTTTTTTGTTGGCTGAACGTTTTCGATTTTAGATTACGATTGGAATTGACAATTTACTTGCAATTTAGAAGTGAATATTACATACATCTCCCTACATTATGCCTAAAGGAAAAACACAATGCTTGGCTACCTATATTGTACACAATGAGATCATTATTATTAATTATCCTTAATGGAAGTTTAATTAATCCATTTTCATCAACAGTTTTAATATGTACAATCTTATTTGTATTTGAAACTACCATATAAACACCTCCATATTGTATCGGCACCCCATATTCGTCCTTAATTAATAAAACCACCGAGCTAATATTTACTTGGTCAACTGAAACATTGATTTTCCCCAGACCTTCAAAACCAAACCTAAATGTATCTTTCTCCTGATTAAGGATTACTGGACACATACCATTTTCATCTAATTTCTGAACGTACTTTTCACTTGAACAAGAAATAAATAATGCTATGATTAATATGTAACTATACTTCATCATTGGACAAAATGAACTCAAAATTTTATCTAAAACGTCTAATAACATTCTGACTATGTCATTTATCATTTAATATCCTCAATTACCACATGATGGAATCTTCTGGCAGCAGAGTTTATTTATTTAGAAAAAATATAGCCTTTATTTACTTCTTGTAAGTTTTGAAGGATTTTGCCTGGTATCAAATAGAGTTACTATCTCAATCTCATTGGATGAAAGCCTATAAAAAAGTACGTTGTGTTTAGTTACAACACATTTGTACAAACCTCTTAACTCAATTGATTCAGGAGAACTTTTGGGATAATGAGCAATTCTATCAAGTGTTTTATCCAACTTCGAGATGAATTCCCTCTTGACTTTACTTGACCATTCATCCTCTAAGTAAAGTAGAATGCTCTCTAATTTAAGTTTTGCAGTGGGCGATAAAACAACTCTTCGTTTCATCAACGATGTTTTGCTATAACAGAATCAAAGTCAAACTTCTCGCCATTATCCAGTTCTGCGATTCCTTGTTTGATCTCCTGTTGCTGATCTTTAGATAGCTCCTGCCAAAAATCTTTGTCGTTGGCTTCAACAAACTGTTTCAACTTTTCGAGAATCGACACATCTTTTATTTGAGTAATGTACTCAATTAAAGAATTTTTTTCAGCCTGTATATCCATAATCTCAAAGATACGAATTAAATAAATCGTCTATTCATTGGTTGCAACGATAGCCATTGCAAATGTCAATCTGCTATTAGGTATTTACAAATGGGTTTTAATTCTACATTTGAAAAAACAAAACCTAATTTTATGAAACCACTTTTATTACTTCTAATTCCTTTTACTCTATTTTCATGTCAAGAAGAAATCAAAACTTACACCGATGTGTCTGTAGTTGTTAATCATGAAAGTAATAGTGCCGCTAATGTTGCTATATCGTTAGATGGTCAATCAAAACTCAACAAGATCGTTGAAAAACCTGGTGTTAAATTTGTCTTCACTGAAAGAATTGAAGAAGACCAAAAGATTTCTGTTACAGCATCATTATTAGATACAGTTGACAATCAAATAAATATCCAAGTATTGTCTGAAAACTCCATTTTGTCTAACTCACTATCAACAACAGATTACATTTTATCAAATCCAGATACCATATATGATGGATCAGAGTATGAAGTAATTTATAAAGACACAGTATTTGAATCTAATTGCTCACTCAACTATACCTTTTAAGCCATGAATAAATCACTACTCGTTATTATGCTTTCGCTATCGTTGTTTTCATGTGTTAACGATGATTCTGAAGAAACATTAAATCCAAACGCATACACTGCAAGTAAATACAACGGCATCTGGAAAGATCAAGCAGACTACTATAACCTCACATTAAGATATGAAGGCGACTTCAGTTACACAGCTAACAATAATTTGGTGAGTTCTGGACATAGTTATTATGTGAGTGGACAATATATTGATTCAATTTGGGTGGATACTGTAATGATTGATACTGCCTTTGCTAGTGTACCTTACATTACTCCACGTTGGGAGTTTTTAGATAGTAATTCTGTAATTATAATACCTTCAGGTTCCTCGAACAACGATACGGTTCTCTTTGTAAACGACTACGTTTATTATAATGCAGATGTTTTGAATCTAGTTGATATAGTTATAGTGGCAGGACAAGAAGAGTCTTCTATACATACAGCACAAATCCGTCAGTTTTATGAAGATAGTGCATACTTTAACTTACCATTTGTTGACACTTCAATTTGGATGTATAGAAATTGATCATTCAATTAGATAACTATAGCAAATTGTAAACTTACTGTGTAGTTATTCTCATTTAGAATTCTTTAATATTCTCAACAAACAAAAAAGCGCAATTCTAAACTAGAATTGCGCTTTTAGTATCGTTTATCAGCTAACTACTTTTTGGTTTCTTTTAACCAGTTTATTTTGTTGTAAGGCTTTTTGTTTTTCAAGTAGAACTCTTGTCCCCAGCTGTATTTTTCGTGTAAATACTCATCACCTCTATTGCCCGTTACAATCACTACTTGAGTTACTGTTTTATTACCTTCTTCATAAGTTTTCTCACTTCTACCTTCTGGGAAATTACGCGCTAACTCGTAGTTGAATTCGGTATCAGTTTTAGCGTTTGCCGCAGCAGCTTTGCGTTGCTCTTCTAATATCTGATTAATCTTATTCAACTGTGCTTTTGGTTCAGAAGCATCAGGCTTGATGTTAGAAGCATTTTCGTAATTGGTTTTAGCTTCCTCGTATTTCTTGGCATCAAACGCTGCATTAGCCGTTGTCATGAAGTTATCATACTTCGCTTGATCTGCAGCAGCCTTCTCCTCTGCCAAACGTTTTTCTTCTGCAATACGAGCTAATTCAGCCTCAATACCAGCAATTTCCGTCAACTTCTGACGAGGTACTACTTCTTGAGGTTTGAGTGTCTGAGCTTGTGTGTAAGCCGTTTTAGCTGCTTCGTAATCTTTATTGCTCATGGCTGTAGCACCAGTACGAATAGCTTCATTGTATTCACTATCAATACGCTCTTGTTCTTCACGAGCTAATCGCTCTGCTTCTTCTTTTTCAGCAATCGCTTTCAGTTGTGTATCAATACGATTTATTTGATCTTGAGGATAAGCTTCTTCGGGATACATCGCTAAAGCTTCGTTGTACTTAGATTTAGCATTCACCCACTCTTTTGTTCTAAATAAAGCATCGCCATTATCAACCAACATTTGGTACTTCTCACGTCTTTGCTTCTCTTCTAACGCTTTTTGCTTGGCTGCCTCTTCTGCGGCAGCAATCTCACCCAACTTGGTGTTGATTTCATCTATTTTACCTTGAGGATAAGTTTCGTTCGGCTTTACTGATAATGCCGCTTCGTATTTTTCTTTAGCCGTGATGTATTGTTCAGCAGTAAATTGATCATCTCCTTCTTGCACCAAAGCTTGATAACGGGCATCAATTTCAGCTTGTTTTTGCTTTTCAGCTTCTAAGCGAGCTTCTTCAGCAGCAGCAAGAGCAGCTAATTCTGCGTCTATTTTAGTTATCTGAGCAGTTGGATAAGCTTCCTCAGGTTTTATTTCTAACGCTGCTTGATATCTGCGTTTAGCATCATCCCACGACTTTGCTTTAAAGAACTGATCTCCTTCTTGTATGGCGGTATTGTAGCTGGCTTCAAGTGCCTTGTTATCACTGATGATTTGATTAATCTCATTGATTTTCATAGCCGGATATGATTCCTCTGGTTTCTTCTCCTGCGCTTGTTGATAGTACGTTAATGCTTTCTGGTAATTCTCAGTAGAAAACTCCTGATCACCACTAGATATCAATTGATTGTATGCTTCGTTTAGAGCAGCTAACTCAGCAGCTTCTTTTTCTTGTTTGGCCAACAATGCTGCAGCTTGTGCTTCTAATAAACCATTGATTTCAGCGATAGCTTCTTTAGGTCGAGTTGCTTCTGGTTTATATTCTAAAGCCAAGTTGAAGGCATTTCTTGCCTCTTCATATTTGGTGGCTTTTAGCAACGACTCACCATTTTGCAATGCCGCTTGATAGTCTTGCTCCAACTTTGCTTGATCTCCCAAAATTGAGGTGATTTTAGCTAATTGATTTTTTGGATAATTCTCATCGGGCTTTAAACCTAGCGCTTCATTGTACTTGGCTTGTGCAGTGGTGTAATCTTCACTGTTTAGTGCATTATCTGCAGCCGTAATAGCTTCTTGATATTGCTTGCTCAACGCAGCTAACCTTTCTGCTTCAGCAGCTGCGGCTTCAGCCTCAGATGCAGCCAAAGCTGCTAAGGCAGCGTCAATCTCAGCGATCGCTTCTGGCGGTCGATTCGCATCGGGCTTCAAGGATGCCGCTTGTTGGAAGCTAGATTTTGCAGCATCGTAGTTTTTAGCTTGTAAATCAGATTCCGCTTTAGCTAACAAAGATTCATACTGAGCTTCAGCATCGGCTTGTTGGGCTAGAATACCAGCAATCTCATCCAGTTTCGTTTGCGGATAGGTTTCTCCCGACTTAATACCTAATGCTTCATTGTATTTAGTCTGAGCGGATGTGTAGTCTTCACTTTCAAAAGCATTATCTGCAGCAGTAATGGCTTCTTGGTATTGTTTGTTTAGTGCAGCCAACTTCTCGGCTTCAGCGGCAGCAGCTTCTGCTTCAGCTGCTGCTAAAGCGGCTAGTGCAGAGTCAATTTCTGCAATCGCCTCTGGCGGACGACTAGCATTTGGTTTCATCGTTGCTGCTTGTTGGAAACCAGATTTTGCTGCATCGTAATTTTTAGCTTGTAGATCAGATTCAGCCTGAGCTATTAATGTGTTATACTTTTCTTCAGCATCAGCTTGTTGAGCTAAAATACCAGCAATCTCATCCAACTTTGTTTGTGGATAAGTCTCATCAGGCTTAATTCCCAAAGCCTCACTGTATTTGGTTTGTGCTGTGGTATAATCTTCACTCGAAAATGCTGCATCCCCAGCAGTAATCGCTTCTTGGTAATTTTTATCTATCTCTGCTAATCGAGCAGCATCTGCGGCTTCTTTCTCGGCCTTAGCTGCAGCCAAAGCTGCAACTGCAGCATCAATTTCGGCAATTGCTTCTGGTGGTCTACTTGCATTGGGTTTCATTGTAGCAGCTTCTTGGAAACCAGATTTTGCAGCATCGTAATTTTCAGATTTTAAATCTGTTTCTGCTTGCGCGATAAGAGCTTCATATTTAGCTTCAGCATCAGCCTGGTCAGCTAGAATACCATCAATTTTGGTGATCTGTTCTTGTGGATATGTTTCCTCTGCTTTAATCTCTAGAGCTTCGTTATATTTTGCTTTTGCAGTTGGGTAATCTTCACCAGTAAATGCAGCATCAGCATCAGCTATAGCTTGTTTATAGGACTCTTCTTTAGCAGCAAGAGCAGCTTCTTTTTCTTTTTGAGCCGCTAAGTCAGCTGCAATTAAAGCCGCTATTTCTTCTAATGCAGAAGGCGGACGAGTTGCAGCAGGATTAAGCGTTTGAGCTTCTTTAAATTTGGTTTCTGCTAATTCGTAATCTTTACTCTTTAGAGCATCTTCACCCGCTTGAAGCGCTGCCTGAAACTGTTCTTCTTTAGCTTCTTGATCTGCTAACGCCTGATCTATTTTCGAAATTTGATCTTTAGGGTGAGTTTCATCAGGATACAACTTTAAAGCTCGTTCATAATTGGCTTTAGATGAAGTGTAATCATTCCCAGTAAACTGCTGATCGGCTTGAGCTATAAGCTCTTCATATTCTTTTCTTTTTTCAGCTTCAGCAGCTTGCTCTTTTAGCTTGTCTTCAGCAATTTTAATTTGATCGCTCGGGTAACTTTCTTTAGGTTTTAATGTCAAAGCATCTTGATAGAAACTGATTGCTTCTTCATAGTTTTCAGCATAAAACGCATCATCGGCTTGGGTAAGTAATGCGGCATACTGCTCCTCTACTTCAGCCATGTTGCCCATTTCTTCTTGAACTTTGGTGATCATTTTTGTAGGATATGATTCACCAGGCTTTAATTTAAGGGCAGCTTTGTATTGGAATAAAGCATTCTCTAAATCGCCTTCTTTATAAAACGCATCCCCATCTTTTACAGCCAAAAAATAATCCTCTTCCAACTGTTCTTCCAACATTTCCTCTTGTCTACGAGCATTTTCCAAATCTTCCATTAACTGATCCAACTCACGTTGAATGGATTTGGTGTATTTCGTATCATTAGCAAACTGCATGTATGTTGGGTTGTAGGTAACAACTCCAATGGGCTTTTTGAGAATATCGGTATTGAGTATTAGATCTTTAGAAAATAGCTCTACTTTCCATTTGGGATATGAAAACGCGCCACCTTTACGATCTTCTTCAGGCACATTTCGCGTATCAACTTTAATGATTTTTGAAACATATCCGTCTTTGGCAAATTCTAACTCGTATTCCTTATCAAGCTCAAGCTCTAAATCAAATTTGCCATTATTGCCTGTACTAACGGTATTGACTTTAGAACCATTTTCAAATACTATTACAGAAGCATTATCTAACCTGTATGATCCTTCATATACAGTACCATCAATAGCTAATTGTGCATGAGCTATACAGCCTAATAGCAATAAAACAAGGGTAAAAGCAAACTTTTGAATAGACGATTGATCTAGTTTCATATGGTTTAACAGACTAAAGTCTGAGCGTTTTTCAGATTGATTAAGAGTCGCAAATTTAAACACTAAAATAAGAGTTGCGAATTCTCTTACAGAAGCTTATCAACGAATCATTAACGATAAATATCTATGTGCGTTAACGAATAAAGTGCAAAGAAATTGAAAAGCCAATTTTGAACTCTAAAAACGAATTGTCACAAGTAATAAAATGGGAAATTTGAGAGTTCCCCTACTTTTCTATTGAATTCTACTGTAAAACGTAACATTACTTGGAATAATACCCAATTCAAAATCATTGACCGCACTGCCTTCTGGTGTTACAATCAAAACACTTCCATTTTGAGTATAGTCACTCACATTTACAAGAAACAGACTTCCATCAGTGGGGTTTACAGACCAATTGTAAATACGCTCATCAGTGATGTCGTAAAACAATTCAGCATCAGAAACATCAAATAATGTAGATGAATAGATGTCGTTTTGTTGATAGTAAATTCGATTTCTATCTGAATCTACCAAAATGGACGTCACTTTTGATTGAGGTTGATAAATGGTCGAATCGGGAGTTGAAATCGCTCCCGTTTGAACATCAATAAATGATAGATTCCCGTTGTGAAAAGCGTAGATACCTTCTTCTCTGAAATCGTAATCAACGGCATCATCAATTAAAGTTAACGGCTGGTTCTGGAATTGCGGGTAAAACAACAAATCACCGATAGAATCACTCACCGTTTCAACAAATAGACCAGCATCAGTAGCGGTTATTCTCTCGGTCCAAACACCAGTAGAAATCGTAGAAACAACATTACCCAATTGATCCATCACAGTGATATTACCGCTGTATAAATCAGTTACATAGAGTCTGTTTTGGTACTTGGTGACATAACGCGGAGAGGTTAATCCATTAATTGTTCTAATTCGCTCAAATGAAGGCAGTTGAACCAATTCAATTTTACCAGAGTTGTTTACAACGATGTATCCAGTATCCTGATCTATAAAAATGGATTGAGCCACATCACCTAAAAGTTGACCGTTCGCCTTATAAAACACATCATTCTGAACACGCTGATCTTCGATATCAATCAACGAAACAGATGCGTTTCCCCACATGAAATTCCCCTCATTTAAAATGATGGCATACTCATGAGCAGTAGTCACAACAGTATCATTTTCAGCTGTAGAAAGCGGACCATAATAATCGTCATCTGGCGTACAGCTTAACAAACCAAAGGCTAGAATTGATATGTAAATCCAGTTTTTCATCTAAACGTCACCACTAAATCTGCTTGATATGATCTACCGGGCATTGGTCGCCAAGCTAAAACCATATAATCTTTATCAAGTATGTTTTTGATGGATATTCTGGCTTGTATGATTACCCATTTGTTGTTTATGATTTCTCCTCCAATATGCGCATCAAGTAAATCATATTCTGGCATATACCACGTATTATCTTGATTGAGATAACGCTGATCAACAAATTGATAATCAACTCCTAAATTGAATTGATTGTAATTTAAAACAAAGCCAGCTACAAGCTTATTATTAGGCGTGTATATCAACTGATTTCCAACTGTATTGTTATCTACGTTTGTTGATTCATCTACTGTTGGATTAGCATACGTATATTGAATACTTGGAGAAATGTTCCATTTTTTTGAAATGACATAGTTTCCATTTAGCCCAACTTCTACTCCACTGTTTACTACATTTTGAACATTTTCAGGAATAGAAAAACCAGTTGATCCTGGAACCCATTGAATCCAGTTTTTAACATCACTGTAAAACCCGGTCACGTTCAAATGCCAATTCTTTACATTTAAGCTGACGCCCAATTCTGTGGTTTGTGCTTCTTCGGGTTTTAAATCAGGATTACCACCCGGTTCCCAGTACAAATCGTTTAGTGTTGGGAATCGGACGTTTCTAGAAAAATTCGCTTTTAGTTCTATTTTACTTCTCCAAAAAGTTCTAACCAAACCAATACTCGGCTGCCAAAGTGCTGTTTCTGAGTCGTACATTTCAGGACGAATTCCAACCATCGTTTTCCAATGATACCCGAAATAATGCATCCACTGTGCTCCAAGCGCTGTTTTAGCTCGTGTTTTTCCCGAGTAATTGGTGGTGTAAGCTACATCGTAATTGAGTAATCCGTTAATGAATAGTTGATTTCGCTTACCAATCCAGCCGTTAGCAACAGCTCTATTTTGAATGCTGTGCATATTGCTATTCGAATACACATCGCTCTGCTCATCGCGATACATCAACTCAGTAAATTTGTAAGCCGTTTGCAAATTCAGGTACCAATACTGAAATATTTTGCGTTGATGACTCACCGTAATTACAGCCGATTTATCGTTTTGTTGTTCATCAACGTAATCGGTATTGAGTATTACAGGCGGAATATTTCTTTCTGTGGATGAATACAATCCATGAAACTCAGTTACGCTCTTTTCACCATGAATTTCAGCATCATGCTGGATATTCCATTGTTTGTATACAGCATTTTCGCGCGTTTCTTCGGGATAACCTTCAACTGCGATGTTTTTGTATGGATATCGATTTTGATTGGAAAGCTGTTATCGGTGAAGATTATTTTAGGAAGGATCGTTACACAGATCCACAACACCAAAACATCCAAACCTACACACCTGACGAAAAAGAAATGATTAAAATATTAAAAGATCCGAAGGTTTTAAAAACCATTTATAAGATAGTCAACACAGTAGTGCAACATACACATGCACGATATCTTCCTGGTGAACTTTCATATGCTGGGTTGCACGGATTTGTACCACGTATGAAA
>CAJWSQ010000097.1 GCA_913045895.1 uncultured Flavobacteriales bacterium
AGCTTTTTTATCGGTCAAATCTCGTTGATAGATTACTTGTCCATTTGAACACCTATCTTCAGTATAGATTAAAGCAATACCAAGGCTCTTTGTTATTTTAATTGTATTCCCATTTGTATCAAATGTATTGGTTACTACAGTATCATTTTTAAAAATAGAATGAGATTTGATTTTTCCTGATTCATACCAAGAATAATTATTATCACCTTGCATTACAGTCTTCTTATCAAGGTCGTAAACTGCGTCCTTGTTTCCATTTTCATACCAATACATATCCTTGCTATAGTAGTTTCTGTTTTTTAATGAACCACTACAAGACTTAATGTTTCCATCTATGTAAAAGGTCACTAATACAATTTTATTCATATTGCTATCAACGAAAAGTAACTTTTCGATTTCTCCTGAAGAATAATATGTAGTGTCAACTAAGTGATAGCTTTCAGGGTAACAATCATTTTTATCTAGTACAACTTGTCCGTAGGAGTAATAGCTAAATAGACATATGAGCAGTATTAGTGTTTGTTTCATATATAAGATTCGGGAGTTGTTAATACCACCGTTACCGCGCGATTCCCATCGCGTGGTATTTGAGAATATAATTTCATAATTATTTATCATATTACTTCTTAATCAAAATAAAGATATGCTGCCAGCCCAATTAAAATAGATAATGGAATACATGAATGATAAGACAAACGAAGGATTTTAAACACTATACGACCATATTTATCCTTTAATTGATAATTATCAGGATTTGAAAATAAGGATTCGATTATGAAGCCTTTAAAAAAAGGTATAACTCCTTCATGTTTATTATGCTTATTCATTCGAGTATAAAGGCTACCATTAGTAAACATATTTCTTATTACTAGTACGCTGTATGTAGTTCTGCAGATAACAAAGACAAATAGACTCAGATATATAAACTTCATAGTTGGATCATTTAATTTTTACAGGTGAATTCACCGCTCCCGATCGAACTAAAATAAGCGTAGCTAATCCTTTCGTGAGGTAACTTGGGTTTAGTCATTTCTAGAACTCATTAAACGTGACTAGTGCTGAAGCAGAATATGGCTTTAATACACTTCTAAGTATGCCGAATCTAATTGTTCCTTAAGGTGTTTAGGAATAGGCTCATTTTTGTAATCTAGTCCCTTGGATTCTATAAATTCTACAATTTTCATTTTGTATATATAACTCTCCGAATCTAGTTTATATACCTTAAGTCTTAACCTGTAGGGTAAGTCCATTGCATCTCCTTGAATATTTTTTGAATATGATCTATCAATTGGAGCATTAGCAGATGATATAAGCCAATATGCAATATCCATATTATTTGCACCTATTGCAGCAGTAAGAGCATCTTCACTATTCTTATAGACATAATCGACCTTTGCTCCCTTAGAAACTAAAAACTTAACTGTTTCTAATCTGGCCATTGAGGCCGCTATTAGTGGAGTACGTAGAGGTTGACCACCATCAAAATTTGCAACGGCATTAACATCACCACCGTGTTCATACATTAATTTGGCATATTCAGATGTTTCGTAACCCGCACATGCACGAATAAATGGAGATGTTCCCTTGTGAGATTGAGTATTTGAGTTTGCACCAAGCTCAACAAGTTGACGAATAGCTTTAACTCTTCCATTGTAAACAGCCCACTCTAAGAGAGTGAATCCAAACTTAGGTTCCTGAAATTTTAAATATTCAGTGTGATTATTAATGATTTGTTTAATACAAACGGTGTCATCTTTTTCAACACATTGAGCTAATTCCCATACTTCGAAGTTTTTATAAATCCTTATATCTGAAGCCAAATAGTTATCTGGCTGATGCGAACAAGAAGTTGTTATATGAACAACAATAGATGTTAAGATCAATAAGGTAATGTTTAGGTGTTTTTTCATGGTAATATTATCAATCAGTTTCTCTTTTGATTTATCAAGTTGGATATTGAACTCAGCCAGCGTGCTAACTGAAAGTCTTCTTAGCAAATCCTTTCGCGTAGCGTACTTTGATTAACTACTTACATTTTCAGATAACACCTGAGTTAGAATAGAATAAAATGTCTTAGCAAAGGCGTTCTTCTCGAGAATATCTGGAGCAACTGCTGTGTACATCCAAATAGAACTACATGCTAGCTTTGCTTTATATTCACTTCGAGTAAATTCTGGATGAGGTTTAATTTCTTTTTGAACAGTAATGTCAAAATCTACCCCCTGTATTTCACTTACTAATAATTGCATATACTGACCTTCTTCAAAAGGAATGGATTCGTTAAAGAATCCATCATACTCTTCCTTGTTTTCAAAGAAAAAGTATTCGGAGGTATCCTCACTAAATTCTGAATATTCATAGAATGAATCTGTATATATTTCCTTTATCTGTTTTGAGATGTTTGTAATGATTTCTTCTGAGAAATCATTGGAATATAGAACGTAATCAGCTCCTGAAATCATATTTTCTGGATTTAGTGATTATTTTAAAATAATGAGGTTTTGATCAATAGTGTAGCCATAAGCTCAAACTACTCTACTTGAGCTAACTCAGCTTTTTCGGGAGCAATTACTTGATTACCAGTTGGCCATTGGGTAATTTTCCAAGTTAACTGATTACCTTTTATGAGAAGTAGCGCTTTTCCATTCTTAGCTCCATAAAAACTATAGAAAGTAACTTCGGCAGAATTCCCATTAATTTTTCCTTTTATGTTCAATTCATCTTCTGTAGAGCAATCTATTCTGTTTCCAAAGTTGCTAATAGCACAATATTTCCCCCAAATAGAATCATTTTTAACTTCAAGTTCAATCTTAAAGTCAGAACCATTTACGGGGTCAATCTCAACCCATTTACTTTTGAAGTTTTGATTTTCTTTTTTCGCTTGACTGTTACCACAACTAACAATTAAGAATAGCGAAATGAAGAGTAGAAATGATTGATGAATAGGCATTAATATTGGTTTTGTTTCAAATATACAAATGAGCTTGATGAAAGTGAATTTATTAAACGGAATTGGGTATTGAAAATACTCCAAGAGTAAAACCAACGCCATGCTCAAATACAGCGTATTCTTCATTAGCGTTATCTTTACCAACTGTAAAAGTTGTTGTATGAAAAACCGTTTGGTGCTTTTTGCTTTGTTGTGTTTGTCGCTTAGTTCTTGGGCGCAAGAATTTGTAACTGGAAGTGTGATTGTCCAATTCAAACCGAATTACAATCCAGCTGAATGGCTAATAATAGGTGCCGAATCTATCCGTCAACTTTCTCCGCAAATCAACGCGTGGGAGGTGAGGTATGCAACAGATGAAGAAGCCCTGAAATCTATTTCTAGCTTAAAAGAAAACGATGAGGTTTTAGCGGTACAACGCAATCACAAACTCACTTACAGAGCTCAACCAAACGATTCACTTTTTTCAGATTTATGGAATTTTGATCACACGGCTAGCAATGATCCAGCTAATGGAACTGGACCTTACTTAGCTGATATTGGAGCCATCGAAGCGTGGGATTACAGCATAGGAGGAACGTTACCAACTCATGGTGATACATTGGTGGTTTGTGTTTTAGATGATGGTGTTTACCGCGATCATGAAGATTTGGTAAATAACCTGTGGCACAACTACAACGAAATTCCTGGAAATGGTATTGATGATGATAGCAACGGTTATGTAGATGATTACGAAGGTTGGAATACCTACGATTCGAATGATGACATATTTAATACCGTATCAGCTTATGGTTCTCACGGAACTCGAGTTTCAGGGATGATAGGTGCATCAGGCGATAACTCAGTGGGAATAGTAGGTGTTAATTGGAATGTGAAGATCATGATGGTTGTAGCAGATGGTAATGAAGCAGATGCTATTGCAGGTTACGACTATCCAATTACCATGCGGAAACTTTACAATGAAACCAATGGTGCTGAAGGCGCTTTTGTGGTAGCAACCAATTGTTCGTGGGGTGTTGATTTTGGTCAACCAGCTGATGCGCCAATTTGGTGTGCTTTGTACGATACTTTGGGCCATTACGGGATTTTAAATACTGCCGCAACCGCCAATAATAACATCAATGTAGATAACGTGGGAGATTTGCCAACGGCTTGCCCAAGTGATTTTCTGATAAGTGTTACCAATACCAATTGGACCAACACTAAAGTTACAAATGCTGGCTATGGGTTAGAGTCGATAGATATTGGGGCACCAGGAGAGCAAGTTTTAACTACTACTCGAAATGGTGGTTATTTCTACGATAGTGGAACCTCATTTGCTTCGCCAGCTGTAGCAGGAGCAATAGCCTTAATGTATTCTTATGCTTGCCCCGAGTTAGAAAATTATACCAAGCAACATCCAGATAGTATGGCGCTTTTACTTAAAGGTGGTTTGATGCACGGAATTGATCCAACTGCAGATTTATCTGCTTACGTGAAATCGGGAGGTAAAATTTACTTGCCTAAATGCATGGAAAATATGGATGCTTTATGCTGGGAGGTAAATGGATTAGAAGACCAATTGGATGAGTCTTTAATTACGGTTTATCCCAATCCCGCAAGTGATAAAGTAACTATTGAATCACCTTGGAATCAATTTGATTTGTGTATCTATAGTTTAGATGGAAAGCTGATTCACACAGCTCGTTCAGCATTATACAGTACATCAATCAATGTTGATACCTTTAGTCCTGGAATATACCTTTTGGAGATGAAGGGAAAGAATGCTACTCCGGTGGTACGTAAGCTGGTAATCGAGTAACCCAATACATGTAGTAAAACATGAGGTGGCATGTTATGGCTCCAAATAAATGCCAGAGGAAATGAGTTCCAATTGGAGTTAATCCAAAATGATCTAGGTACCTGAACGAAATAGCCAAGAGAAACGATATCAAAGCCAAAACCACATATTGACCATGTCTAAAAATGGTGCGTTTTAAATACACACCAGTTGGTATCAATACAAAAGCTGCTAATAGCACATATGAAATGTTAATTGCAATAGCTCTGTTCTCGATAAGTTGGTAGTTCATCCACTGAATAGCTAAAAACAGTGGTAATACCACAAAAACCATCCATTGTTTGGGTAATATCTGAAACAGGAAATAGATACTTGCTGCGTAAGTCAATAAGAAGATGGGCATGTAATCCATCATCAAAAAGATGGGGTAAGTTCTAAAGGCATGAAAAACGGTTCCGCCAACTCCACCTACCAATAAAAACAAAGAAGCAATTGACACAAACCAAAACCGACTGTGTTGACCTCTAACTTTAATGAGCCAGTAAAGTGCAATGGCAATAAAAGGAATAGCCGATAGCGCATTGTAGGGTTCTACAATCCATTCATTCAGGTTGGTCTCCCAATAAATGGGACCACCGTCTGGTAACTCTGCGTCTATGGGTAATTTATCAAAAAAACTGGGCATGCTATCTAGGCTTGGTTGTTAGATGTAACAGCCCAAAAATAGAGTTGTTTAGTAGTGTTACAAGAATTTTTGAGTTGTGTAATCACAGCATTATTTGTTGATGGCAAAACAAACAATTACATAACTGAATCATATTAGTTAAATTTGATACTATGGTAAACATGGAGGCTATATTACAGTTATCTGCTGAAGAGAGGATTAAGTTGATTGATGAGATATGGGAGAGCTTAGATTCCAATCAAATTGAAATTACCCAAAATCAAAAGAGTGAATTAGATCATAGAATATTAAAAGAAGAACGTGGTGAAACTCAATACCACGGTTGGGATTCTGTTAAAGCTGAATTACCCAAGTAGATGATTAAATACCACTTACTAATTTCAGACGAAGCTAAGCTTGATATTTTGGATGCACACTCTTGGTATCAACAGCATCAATTAAATCTAGGGCACGAGTTTATTACTAATCTAGATGCTGCATTTACACTTTTAATTCAAAATCCACATTCATTTCAAACGAAGTATAAACAAATTAGAATTTGTTATCTGGCTCGTTTTCCATTTGGAATACATTATTTAATTGATAATGATGAAGTTAAGGTTGTTGCGGTGTTTCACAGCAGTAGAGATCCAAAAAAATGGGGAGATAGATTATAATAGGACTCTAACTGTTTTTGGGAATTACCTTTTATGTTCTTTGTGTCTTTTGTGGTTGTAAGTAATTTCCAATACAAATTTACGACCACAACTTTATATAACTCTTCTTTCACAGTACTTTGTACTTAATACTCAACCAAAGCCGTTGTCTCCCCTCGTTTAATCTTCTGAGTTTCGGTGTACACAAATTGTGGTAAAGTGAAAATAGCTTTAGGGATTTCAAAGCGCTCTAAAACGACTTGCAGGTTTTCTTTCAAACTTTCCTCTTGAGTGGTGTTCCAGTCTGATGTTTCGATGATTAAAACCACTTGGTTTCCCAGTTTTTCATGTGGAATAGAAGAGATGATAAATCGTTCTGATATAAAGGGTTGTAGTTTGCGTTCTACCTTCTCGGGGTGAATTTTAACTCCACCTGAATTGATAACAAAATCGGTGCGTCCCAGCCATTCGAAATGAGTGGAATCAATCAACTTTACCAAATCATTGGTAATTAAAGTTTCATCAACCAAATGTGGTGCTGAAATGGTTAATTGTCCCATTTCTGTTTGACCTACAGTTACTCCTTGCAAGCAGGTATAAACTTCAGATTTTTCAGTTCCATTGATGGCCTTAACCGCGATGTGTGAAATGGTTTCTGTCATACCAAAGCTCTGAAAGGCTTGACAGTTCTGAAACTTTTGTAATTCTTTTTCTAGCTTATAATCTACAGGAGCGCCACCAATTAAAACGGTATCTAATTGGCGATCTATTTTATCCAACGAAGTTTGAACTTGCATCGGAACAAAAGGCGAAAAATTGTAGCGTTTATCAGTGTTAGCAAAAGGTGTTGAGGTAGGAGCGATTACTTCTAATGTCATGCCACCAACTAAACTTCTAAGCAACATCATTTTGCCAGCGATGTAATCGACTGATAATGGTAGTAGAACGGTTTTACCAGCTTTTAAATCAAAAAAAGCATTTGTCTTTTGAGCGCTGGCTACCATCTTTTGCTTTTCTAACAAAATGGTTTTGGGTTTCCCAGTTGAACCAGAAGTTTGTACCGGAATATGATTAGATTCTGAAAACCAGTTTACCAGAAAAGAAGCAAGCGCTTTAATCCAATCGGGCTGCGAATCAGTATTTTGTTCTGTTGCCCATTGAGGCAATTCAGCTACACCAATTTCGGTGTTCTCAATAATCAGTTTGAAATGTGGATTTACAACAGACTCCATGATTCATTTGGATTGTATCCTACTTGACCGTTTTCCATGTAGAGTGGAGATGGAGTATTATTTTTAAACAACTGACCAGTTCCCAAACCCTGAGGCATATCCGTGTTGAGTGTGAATGTCCACTGAGCAATGGCATTTAAACCAACATTCGATTCGAGTGCACTGGTATTCCACCAACCAATGTTACGTTCTTCAGCTAAATCAATCCATTCTTTGGCAGCTGATAAACCACCAACTAAACTTGGTTTTAGAATGATGTATTGTGGTTGAATGGCATCTAAACAGGCGGCTTTTTGTTTGCTATCTGAGATACCAATCAACTCCTCATCCAAGGCAATAGGAAGTGGAGTAGAGGCACACAATTGAGCCATTTGTTCCCATTGATTTTGTTTGATGGGTTGCTCAATGGAATGTAAATGAAAAGCACTCAATCGGTTGAGTTTTTCTAGAGCATCTTGAGGATTAAAAGCTCCATTTGCATCAACACGAATTTCAATTTCGTTAGCTGTAAACTGACTTCGAATGAATTTCAATACTTCCAATTCTTCTTCAAAATCAATGGCTCCAATTTTCAATTTGATACATGTAAATCCAGCTTCTAACTTCGATTTTACTTGTTCGAGCATATCCGCTTTTGGAGCCATCCAAATCAGGCCATTAATTGGTATTAATGCTTTTCCATTGGTGAATTCTGATGGGAATAAAATGCCTTCCCCAGCTTGCTTTAGATCAATTAAAGCAGTTTCTAAAGCAAAAGACAGTGCCGGAAACCTAGCGTGATCAAAGGATTCATTTAACTCTTCAGAACTAAGTTTTTGATTATTCCAGTCAGCTAGCACTTTTTCCAATTCATCAACCGGATCGATGCTTAATTTCGGAATCAAACTACATTCTCCCCAACCAGAATTTCCATTCTCATCGGTTAAATGTAAGTACCAAGTAGGTTTTTGATTTAGAACGCCTCTAGATGTTCCTCCGGGCTTAATGAAATCCAATGGATGCTGGATAACGCGAACGTGAATCATAGTTGCAAAGTAAACGAAATGGAGTAGTTAAGGTTTAGAAAAAGCGAGTAATTCCAACGTAGCCGCTAGTGCCTCCAAAGTGTTGCCAGAGTGCCAATCCTTCTAAATTTCTGGTACCTAATTCAACTTGCCATTTATCAGCAAGATAAGTAGCATCTAGTCCTAAATTGAAAGTTCCGTATCCGCCAATACCAACTAATCCACCTAATCTAAAGTGTTCCCATTTGTATCGAACTCGGGTGAAAAAATAAGGGCTGTAACTGGCATTGATTCTGTAGTTTGCGCCAGCCCAAACATCATATTTTTCGAAAGACTGGAATAAGCTTAATTGCACGCTAGCAGGTAAATAGGTGGCATATTTACCATTGAATGAGCTTTCTGTGAGTTGATTGAAAATAGAATCGGGAGTTAAAGGATTAAGATCAGACTCTGCAGTAAAAATATCTTCAATGTAAGTGCCTTCATAGTAATAGATAGTGTCAACCGCGTATCTAGCCGATTTATCCGTCCACCTCACAAAGCCAAAATCGTTCAATTCCAATCTCAACCAACCTTCTTCTACTTTCTCATTTACTTTAAGATTCAACTGTACAAATCCACTAACGCCCATTCCCCAGCCATTCATTTGGTAAGGTGCAGTTCTGGCAGTGTCAGATTGATCGCCTCTAATAGATCCGTTCAATTGCAGTTGTGCTCCATTTTCAGCGGTGTAAAGTCGGGCGTAATCAGTTGATAAATCTAAGTTTTGATTGCCGATAATACCGTGGATGTTCACACCGTAATTCCATCTGCTTTTGCTCATATTCGCAAATCCGATGTGGATGTCTTGCCAACGCGTATAACGCAAACGCATATCATCTAAATTGGCTTCCTCACCAGCAAATGGTCTATTTCCATAGAGCGCGAGCTCCATAGCATCTTGTGTTAAAGTAGCGTCTATGTGGTATTTTTCTGCAACGCCCGCTTCAAATTGAATGCCATTCGACTTTTTAGATTTCCATCCAAATCGAACACCGTATGAGGCGTCCATTCCAGTGAGTATGGTACTTCTGGAACGATCGAGCATCAATTGTTTTTCATCATCAGAAACAAATCGACCATTCACAAAACCAAATAAAAAGGCATTGGTGATGGCGTTTGAATTGCTAAATCCCTCGCCATTTACACGGATAAAAAAACGATTAGAATCTTGAAGAGCAATGGGAGAGTAACTATTACTCTGACCGAAAACGAATTCGGAGCAAATCATGCTAATGAAGAGAAAAATCCAATTTCTGTAAGCCATTAATTTTGATTTTCAATTCGGTAAGTGAAATCTCCAACTACTTCTAAGCCAACTCTGTAATTGTCGTACAATTGATATTGATTGGTTTGATTAACGGTATTGATAGTTGCGTGTATCTCAACAAAAGCTGTATTGTATAAATGATCAATTTTATCTGGAGTTAAAGGTGCCGCTAATGTAGTTCTGGTTGGAGCTGTTACTCTTCCGTTTTCAGGGATTCCAGCTTGAAGAAACTGAGTGACATCGAAAATGGAATCTAAAACAACGTAATTCGAGTCCATCAAATAGAATTGCAATTCAGCGTCAAAAGGATAGTAATTACTGGCATGAACTAAAATCTGTCCACCTTGAATGGGATCAATATCCTCTCGACCGTCAGGGTCAACTTCTAATTCAGTAGTATCTAATAAGATCAAGTTTGTAGCTGAAAACCGAAGTGGAATTTCTACATCTAAACCAATTTCTAACCCTGTGTTGTAATAGATGAAATCGTTGCCGTTAGATACATTTCCAAGCGGATTGAGTTGAACCTCCATGTCGTAACCCAATTGTGTAGGCAGATTGGCGAAAAAGTCTGGAATATTAGAATTGAGTTGATCGATATCTAAAGTATAGGTCTGCGGATTGATTGGAGGAGTGTTATTGCCGCCCTCAATAGCTCTAGATAAATTTATGCTACCACCAATAATGTCGTGATCGAGAGGAACGGTATTATTAGTGTAATCA
>CAJWSQ010000098.1 GCA_913045895.1 uncultured Flavobacteriales bacterium
AAGTTCAGGATTCTTACCATCAGATTCAGGATTGTTGGAATTCTTGCCACCCACTCCAGGATTGTTTGATCCAGTCAGTCCAAGGTTCCACCCCTTCTTCATCGTCATCAAGTTCATCAAACTAGGGCTCATACTCCTCCTCGCCATCCTCATCCTCCTCGCCATCTCCAGCAGCAGATGCTTTTGCTGCAGATTTCAAAAAACTAAGAACTGAGATCAGTAAAGTTATAATTGGCCAGGAAGAAGTGGTCAAAGACTTATTGATTGCTGTTTTTAGTGGTGGACATGTATTATTGGTTGGTGTTCCAGGATTAGCCAAAACCCTTTTGGTGAATACTTTGTCTCAAGCTTTGGGGTTAAAATTCAACCGTATTCAGTTTACTCCTGATTTGATGCCAAGTGATATCATCGGATCTGAAATTTTGGATAAAGATCGCCAGTTTAAGTTTGTTAAAGGTCCTTTGTTTGCCAATGTTATTTTGGCTGATGAGATAAACCGTACACCTCCTAAAACGCAAGCTGCATTGTTAGAAGCAATGCAAGAGAAGAGTGTAACGGCTGCAGGACATACTTATACTTTAGATAAACCATTCTTTGTATTAGCCACCCAAAACCCGATTGAGCAAGAAGGTACTTATCCTTTGCCTGAAGCGCAGTTAGACCGTTTCATGTTTAACATTTGGGTAGATTATCCTTCATTTCAAGAAGAGGTAGATGTTGTTAAGAGTACAACAACTGATAATAAAGTTGAAATCAATCCAGTTTTAGATGGAGATCAGATTTCGTACTTCCAGCATTTGGTTCGTAGAGTTCCTGTTGTAGATAATGTGGTTGAGTATGCTGTTAAATTGGTTTCTAAAACTAGATTTAACTCTGAACATGCCCCTCAAATAGTAAAAGACTTTGTGAGTTGGGGAGCTGGTCCTCGTGCTTCGCAATATTTGATTTTAGGAGCTAAATGCCACGCATTAATCAATGGGAAATACAGTCCAGATATTGAAGATGTAAAGGCTGTAGCTATTCCAATTCTTCGTCACCGTATTGTTCGTAATTATCGTGCTGAAGCCGAAGGATATACCGTAGAGAAAATCATTTCCGAATTACTATAAAAAAAGCCGGAAGTTAATCTTCCAGCTTGTGTTTTGCTATTCCCAGTTCTTTCATGCGGAGTTGCCATTTCCAGGCGCTAGCCATCATGTCGTGAATATTGTATTTAGGTTTCCATCCTAAAACTTGTTCTGCTTTAACTGGATTGGAATAAATAGATTCTACATCACCAGCGCGTTTTGATCCAATTTCATGTGGTGCTTTAACGCCTGAAGCTTCTTCAAATGCATTGATGGCTTCAAATACTGAAACACCATCACCACTTCCTAAATTGATGATATCGTAAGCAGTTGTATATTCTCCCGATATTTTCTTTTGGAGAGCTTTTACGTGAGCATCTGCAATATCACTCACATGGATGTAATCTCTAATACAAGAACCATCACGCGTAGCGTAATCATCTCCAAAAACAGTAAAATGTGGAATGACTCCTGCTGCAGCTTGCGTAATAACAGGAACTAAGTTATTGACACGTTTGGCTGGTAATTCACCAATCTTACCACTGATATGTGCTCCAACCGGATTGAAGTAGCGCAAACAAATGGCATGTAACGGGTAAGCATTACACATGAATTCTAAAATCACCTCACCATTTTGCTTGGTGTAACCGTATGGTGATTCTGCTTTTTTAAGTGGAGTGTCTTCAGTTACTGGCAAATCCTCAGGATTTACATTACCATATACAGAACAAGAAGAAGAGAAGATCAAATTTGGAACATTAAACTCAACACAACATTTAGCAATATTGATTAATGAGTTGTTGTTGTTATCAAAACAAAAATCAGGGTTATCAACTGAATCAGGAACAGATTTTAATGCTGCGAAGTGAATGACACCAACTATATCCGTGTTTTCTTGAAAGATTTTTCGAGCGGCTTCTAAGTCTCTTAAATCTGTATCGTAGAAAGGAACATCAGCTCCAGTAATCTCTTTAATTCGATCGTAAGTTGTAGCATTTGAGTTGATGTAGTTGTCAACTGAAATAACTTTGAAATTGGCATTTATAAGCTCAATAATGGTATGGCTACCTATATAACCAGCTCCTCCGGTTACTAAAACTGTATTCATTTCTCTCAATATAAAGTGGCAAACATAATGGCCTTTGATTCAAAATAGTTTAATCCAACACATTATTTGTGTTATCATACTATTTCTAAACTGTTTTTGCAATGATAAAAAAACCGCGAATAGTGCTACATTTGTGGGATTAACCGTGTTATTATGACGACTAAAAGTCTAGTTAAATTAGCTGTAAACGCCTCAATTAGAGCAGGAAAAAGAATCTTGGAAGTTTATGATTCGGAATTTGCTATTGAGCATAAAGATGATAAATCTCCATTAACAGAAGCTGATAAGCGTTCTCATGAAGCCATCAGTTCATACATTGACGAGTCTCACATTCCAATTTTAAGTGAAGAAGGCCGTCAAATTGAGTTTGAAGAACGCAGCAAGTGGAATAAATTCTGGTTGGTAGATCCGCTTGATGGAACTAAAGAATTCATCAAACGAAATGGTGAGTTTACAGTTAATATAGCATTAATTGAAAATGATTATCCGGTTTTAGGAGTGATCTATGTTCCTGTACAAAATACCTTGTATGTAGGCGTAGTTGGTGAAGGTGCATGGAAATTTGAAAACATTGAAAGCACTGACGATGTAAAAGATTACATGTCTGGTACTCCACTTCCAATTGCTCAAAATAGAAGCGAGTATATTATGGTTGGAAGTCGTTCTCACATGTCGGCTGAAACCGAAGAATACATGGCCAAATTGAAAGAAGAAAAAGGTCATGTTGAAATATTATCAAGAGGAAGTTCATTGAAACTTTGTATGGTTGCTGAAGGCTCTGCAGATGAGTATCCTCGTTTTGCACCAACAATGGAGTGGGATACAGGAGCTGGACATGCCATTTGTAAAGCTGCAGGATTAAAAGTGGATCAGTATCCTGAAATGACTGAACTCAAATACAACAAAGAGGATTTATTGAATCCTTGGTTTTTGGTACACAAATAATCCATGTTCGAAGCAGACTGGCAGAAATATTTCGTTTTAGCTGATTTATTGGCTGTCGTTGTATTATTAATTTGGGATAAGGTAAAAGCCACTTATGTGTTCTTTGGAGCATCTTTTTTGCTAATCTTAACTCAAATTATATCTATCAATGAGTTTCTGCACAGCTTTTCGAATCCGAGTGTTATAACCATTTTTTTATTGATATATCTTACTGCTGCATTGCGTGAGAATTTTGACCTTGTTGGTGGTTTAGATCGTTTTTTTGGAAAAACGACAAATCCCAATATATTCTTATTTAAACTTACAGGAGCAGTGGCTGGGATGTCCTCTTTTATGAACAACACGCCCATTGTTGCACTCTTAACCCCTTATGTTTATCAGTGGGGAAAGAAGAATAAAGTATCTCCATCGAAGTTGTTGATTCCACTTTCTTATGCCGCCATATTAGGTGGTATGATAACGGTAATTGGTACGAGTACAAACTTGGTACTGAATAGTTTTATCTCCAACAACGGTGGGGTAGAACTCAATTTCACAGACTTTTTAATTCCAGGTGTTATAACAGCACTTGTTGGTGTTGTTTTCTTGTCTACTGTTGGAATAAAGTTACTTCCTGAGTCGGTTGATGTGTTACAACAGGTACAATCAAATATTCGTGAGTATTTGGTTGAAACTTCGGTAATTCAACATTCAGCCTTAAACGGTAAAACAGTTCAGGAAGCTGGGTTGAGGAATTTAGATGGTGCCTTTCTTGTTGAGATTTTAAGAGACGGAGAATTAATTAAACCAGTTCAGCCAGATCAAGAAATCCTGGCCAACGATCGATTGTATTTTGCTGGAGACACTAATAACGTGGTAGAATTAGTCAAGAAAACAGAAGGTTTGGATTGGGCTAAAACTGAGCGTTTTCAATTGGGAGATAAGCTAGATATTGTTGAAGCGGTTATCCCTGCTAATTCATTTCTTTCTGGCAAAACACTTAAACAGGTAGAGTTTAGAGAACATTATGATGCTGCGGTAGTTGCTATCCACAGAAATGGTGAGCGGTTGAGTGGTAAACTTGGTGAAATAGAACTTCAAACGGGCGATTTATTATTAATTACTACTGGTAAGCGATTCAAGAAATTGAGCGATCGTGATAAAAGTTTGTATGTGGTTTCGATGGTTAGTTCTATGAATGAAACACCAGTTTGGAAAAAGAATGCTTTTATTGCTGTTGTAGTAGCAGCCATTTTAGGTGTTGCATTTTCAATTATTAAGCTTTTTGTGGCATTGGTAATTATGTTGATGGCTGCAATCGGATTGAAAATGATCAATCAGGTCGGTTTAAAGAAACACACCAATTTAGATTTGTTACTTATTCTTGGTGGAGCGATTTCGATGGGAACAGCATTAATTTCAACGGGTGCTGCTGAATTAATTGCTCGTCCATTCTTAGATGTCTTCACTCCAATGGGAACAGTAGCAGTAGTAATAGCTTTATACTTTTTAACCTTTTTACTTACCTCATTTGTCACCAATGTGGCGGCAGTATCCATTGTATTTCCTTTGGCTTATCAATTGATCCAAGATTTAGGTTTAAACCCAACACCTGTTTATTTAGTTTTGGCCTTTGGAGCAAGCGCTGCATTCTTAACACCTGTGGGCTATCAAACCAATTTGATGGTGTATGGACCAGGGAATTACAGAATGCGTGATTTTGTTAAGATTGGGTTGCCTTTTTCATTGATTTACACAATCGTTTCTCTAGTTGTACTATTAACATTATTTTCGCTGCATGGCTGATGAAAAGTTACATATCATCCCTCACGATCACATTATAGATCGCTTAGCACATAACCAGCAAAATGGCCATCGCTCTTTTGTTGTTTGGTTTGTGGGATTGAGTGGTTCTGGTAAGTCTACACTTGCTGGTAAATTAGAAGAGCAATTACACAAAGACGGAGTTAGAACATACATTCTTGACGGTGATAATATCCGTTCAGGTTTAAATAAAGACCTTGATTTTTCAGCTGAAAGTAGAAGTGAAAACATCCGCAGAATTGCTGAAGTTTCTAAGTTATTTGTTGACTCCGGTACGGTAGTTCTAACAGCTTTTATTTCTCCATTTAAAGAAGATAGAGATAAAGTTCGTGAGATTGTTGGAGCGGATTCACTAATAGAAGTTTATGTGGATTGCCCGATAGAAGTCTGTGAAGAACGCGATGTAAAAGGATTATATAAAAAGGCTAGAGCTGGAGAGATATCTAACTTTACGGGTATCTCGTCTCCTTTTGAAATTCCGGAGAATCCTGATCTCACCGTTAATACTGCCGAATCAGATTTAGAAGATGGAGTGAAGTATCTGGTAAAAGAGATTGAAGCTAGATTGGCACTTTCAGAATAAAGAAGTAGATACCCTAAGAACGATATACGTTACGCAACATTATGAACTACAACTTAAAGCATTTGCAGGAACTGGAAGCTGAGGCAATTTACGTACTCAGAGAGGTTTATGCACAATTCCAAAATCCGGTGATTTTATTTTCCGGGGGTAAAGATTCTATTGTGGTGACTCACTTGGCTCGCAAAGCGTTTCACCCAGCTAAAATACCGTTCCCTTTAATGCACATTGATACGGGACATAATTTCCCTGAAACGATTGATTTTAGAGATAATTTAATCGATAGTATTGGTGCTAAATTGTTAGTTGGTTCTGTTCAAGAATCAATTAATAATGGACGTGTTCAAGAGGAAAAAGGAATCAACGCCAGTAGAAATGCACTTCAAACGACAACATTATTAGATGCGATTGAAGGATACAACATAGATGCGGCAATTGGTGGTGCACGTAGAGACGAAGAAAAAGCTAGAGCCAAAGAGCGTTTCTTCTCACACCGCGATGATTTTGGACAATGGGATCCAAAAAACCAACGCCCTGAGCTTTGGAACATTTTCAACGGTCGCCACAGTATGGGTGAGCACTTCCGTGTATTCCCAATCAGTAACTGGACTGAGATGGATGTATGGCAATACATTTTAGCAGAAAACATTGCAATTCCTTCATTATACATTGCACACCAACGCGATGTTATTTGGAGAAACAATACTTGGATTCCAGTTTCTGAACACATCGAGCTACGCGAAGGTGAAAAGGTTGAAAACAAACAAATCCGATTCAGAACATTGGGTGATATTACCATCACTGGTGGTATTGAATCTGATGCAGATACATTAGAGAAAATTGTGGAAGAAGTAGCTGCTGCTCGTCAAACCGAAAGAGGTAATCGTGCAGATGATAAGCGCTCTGAAACCAGTATGGAAGATCGCAAAAGACAAGGTTATTTCTAATCGCCAAAAAAGAATACAATGAGCTCAAATAGTTATCTAGATATGGAATTACTACGCTTCACAACAGCAGGAAGTGTAGATGATGGAAAAAGTACTTTAATTGGTCGTTTGCTTTTCGATTCGAAATCAATCTTCGAAGATCAATTAGAAGCAGTTGCTAAAACCAGTGATCGCAAAGGATTAGATCACGTTGAATTGGCATTATTAACAGATGGTTTACGTGATGAGCGCGAGCAAGGTATCACCATTGATGTGGCTTACCGTTATTTTGCTACTCCAAAGCGTAAATTCATTATTGCTGATACTCCAGGACACATCCAATATACGCGTAACATGGTTACGGGTGCATCAACAGCTAACTTGGCTTTGATTTTGGTTGACGTTCGTAATGGTGTAATCGAGCAAACTTGTCGCCACTCGTTCATTGCTTCATTATTACAAATCCCACATATTGTTGTTTGTATCAACAAAATGGATTTGGTTGATTATTCTGAAGAAGCTTATAACAAAGTAGTTGATGAGTTTAAAGAGTTTTCAGCGAAATTGGATGTGAAAGATGTACGTTTCGTTCCAATTAGTGCATTACATGGTGATAACGTTGTTAACGAATCTGAACACACTCCTTGGTATAAAGGTGGAACATTACTAAATACGCTTGAAACGATTCATATTGGTTCTGATCACAATCATATCGATTGTCGTTTCCCTGTTCAAACGGTTATTCGTCCACATAGCGATGAATACCATGATTACCGTGGATATGCTGGTAGAATTGCTGGTGGTATCTACAAAAAAGGTGATGAAGTAACTGTTCTTCCTAGTGGTTTCCAAACCAAGATTAAGAGTATTGATACATTAGATGGAGAAATCGAAGAAGCATTTGCTCCAATGAGTGTTACCATGACTCTTGAAGATGACATTGATGTGTCTCGCGGTGATATGATTGTTCGTACGAATAATCAACCAGAAGTAGCTCAGGATGTAGAATTCATGATGTGTTGGTTAAATAACAATCCTCCACGTGATCGTGCGAAATACATTGTTCGTCATACGAGTAATGAAGCACGTGCAATGATCAAAGAGGTGAACTATAAAATGGACATCAATACATTGCACCGCATTGAAGATGACAAGACACTTAAGATGAATGATATCGCTCGTGTTAAAATCAGAACAACCAATCCATTATTCTTTGATTCATACAGAAGAAACAGAATGACTGGTAGTTTGATTTTAATTGATGAGGCTACAAATGAAACGGTAGCAGCAGGAATGATCATCGATTAAGAAAAAGACCTTATAAAATTGAAAAAGCCACTTCATTTGAAGTGGCTTTTTTGTTGAATAATATTTTAAGACTTAGAATTTAAATATACCTCCAAAGCTGTAAAATGCCTTGGTTTATTGTCAAGCTATTATCTAAAAGGAATTCAGAGGTTAGAAAGGTGGAAGAAATAGGAAAGACTATTTCTTTCAATATTAAAATTAGTCTACAACTAACTTCACAAGCTTAGATTCTCCATTAGCGAGAGATATTCTACACATGTAAAGCCCTCTTGCACCTTCAAATTGTACATCAACCATTGAAGTTGAACGAGCTTGTTTTCTGTAAACTTCTTGTCCGTTTATTGAATAGATTGTTACTGTAACATCATCTACTTGATTTTCAAATTGAACAGTAAACTCACCTGAATTTGGATTTGGATACAATGAAATTGAATTGCTTAAGAATCCAGTTTCGATTCCAGTACCAATAATTGATTTACAATCAGAAGTGTCTATACAGCCCTCGTCATTAAATACCATAACAGCGTATTCACCCGAGAATTCAGGAGTGAATGTTGAGAAGGTATCACCAACAACAGAAGCATATCCTCCATTATCTAAACAACTCACCCATTCAAAACGATCGTAGTTTCCAACAACAGAAGCTTCAAGTGTTTGGTTGGCTACAAACTGCGTTGTTACCTCTAGAGTTCCTAGTGTTAAATTTAAAGTTACGGTTGAATCACATCCATATTGACTGGTTAAATTAACTACAGCAGTATTGTTAGATGAAGTGTAAGTAACCCCATCAACCCAAGTATAGCTGTTGCAAGCATATACCTCATCAACTAGATTGTAAGCTCTATTGATCGTTAAATCCAATTGGATAATAGAATCACACCCAATTGAATTGGTTACAACATAAGTGGCTGTATTGTTTGATGTAAAATAGGTGTTCCCATCAATCCATGTATAGCTTTCACAAGCGGAAATTACATCTGTATAGGTTGTAGAATTAAGGATTGTTAAATCAAGAGTAACAACAGAATCACATCCAACCGAATTGGTTAAAGTATGCGTTGCTGTATTGTTACTTGAAGTATATGTTGCTCCATCAATCCACATGTAATTGTCGCAAGCCGTAATTACATCTGTGTATGAAGTTGAGTAATTCATTGTAAGATCAAGTGTCACTATTGAATCACACCCAACAGCATTGGTTAATGTGTGAGTTGCTGTGTTGTTTGATGTGGTGTATGTGTTACCGTCAATCCAAGTATAGCTATCACATGCTGAAATAACATCTGTGTAGGAACTGGAGTAATTGATCGTAAGATCTAGGAAAACGACTGAATCACAACCAGCTGAATTAACTAATGTGTCTACGGCTGTATTGTTAGATGCTGTGTATGTGTTCCCGTCAATCCAAGTATAGCTATCACAAGCTGTAATAATATCAGTGTAATAGGTGTTTAGAATGGATAAGTCTAAAGTTACAATTGAATCACATCCTAGTACATTGGTTAATGTATGGGTTGCAAAATTGTTGTTAGAATAATAGGTTACGCCATCAATCCAAGTGTAGCTATAACAAGCCGTTTGAACATCTGTGTATGTTGTTGTGTAATTAACTGTTAAATCAAGGGTTACAACAGAATCACATCCAACAGAATTGGTTAATGTATGCGTTGCTGTGTTATTGGATGCAGTGTATGTATTCCCATCAATCCAAGTATAATTATCACAAGCTGTAATTATATCGGTATATGTTGTTGAATTAAGGATTGTTAGATTAAGAGTAACAATTGAATCACATCCTACAGCATTGGTAAGCGTATCTACTGCTAAGTTATTAGATGTAGTATATGTGTTCCCATCAATCCATGTGTAACTGTCACATGCTGTAATTACATCTGTGTGGTACGTTGAGTTTAGAATTGTTAAGTCAAGCGTTACAAGAGAGTCACAACCAACAGCATTGGTTAATGTGTGAGTAGCAGTATTGTTAGATGATGAGTATGTATTACCATCTATCCATGTGAAGGTATCACAAGCTGTAATAACATCTGTGAATGCTGTTGAATAAAGAATTGTTAAATCTAAAGTGACAATAGAATCACACCCTACAGAATTTACAAGTGTATCTGTAGCAGAATTATTAGAACTGGTATAAGTATTTCCATCAATCCAAGTGTAACTATCGCATGAAGTAATTACATCAGTGAATGTGGTTGAATAATTCATGGTTAAATCTAGTGTCACAACAGAATCACACCCAACAGCATTGGTCAATGTGTGTGTTGCCGTATTATTAGATGCCGTGTAAGTATTTCCATCAATCCAAGTGTAGCTATCACATGCTGTAACTACATCAACACCTGTATTAGCGTAATTTATTGTGAGGTCTAAAGTCACAATTGAATCACAACCAGCTGTACTAACAAGTGTGTCCATTGCAGTGTTATTAGATGTGGTGTAGGTAATTCCATCAATCCAAGTGTAGCTGTCGCAGGCAACAATGGTGTCGATTGCCCAAGCCGTATCATGAATGGTTAA
>CAJWSQ010000099.1 GCA_913045895.1 uncultured Flavobacteriales bacterium
CGTTAAAGTATGCTGGAACGGTAACAACTGCTTCAGTAATACCAGTACCTAAGTAATCTTCAGCTGTTTTCTTCATTTTTTGAAGAACCATTGCAGAGATTTCTTGAGGCGTATATAATTTTCCATCAATATCAACACGAGGTGTGTTGTTATCACCTTTTACTACTTTGTAAGGAACACGAGATGCTTCTTTTTGAACTTCATCGAAGCTGTTTCCCATGAAACGTTTGATTGAGTAGATTGTACGGTGTGGGTTAGTAATTGCCTGACGTTTTGCAGGATCACCAACTTTTCTTTCTCCACCTTCAACAAATGCTACAATTGAAGGGGTTGTTCTTTTACCTTCACTGTTAGGAATTACAACTGGTTCGTTACCTTCCATTACGGCAACACATGAGTTGGTTGTTCCTAAATCGATTCCTATAATTTTTCCCATTATTCAGATTTATTAGTTGATTCTATTTTTTGAATTATCGTAACGGTCATGTTTAGTCAATGACCGTGCCACCAGCAATAATGTGACATGGGTATGAAAAATTGGCAGAAAATAAAAAAGCCCCCATCTAAATGGAGGCCTCTTTGTCATTTATGACTGACAATATTATTAATTACAACCTGTAGGGTTTCCTCTGTTGTCACAAAAACCTTTAGGAGGAAATTGGTTATATAGACTTAATGTCAATTCATCATCTATTGTTGTTGGATCCATCTCACCAGCAATAAACGTATGCGTGTATGAATTCATCAAATAATTACGAGTCCAAAATGTACGAGATGCAAAAATGCCTAAGCCATCATTCACATTTGTGTACTCTGGTTTTTCTTCTGAAAGAGATGTTGACGGCTCATTCACCATCATGTAGTACATCAATTCTTCATTAGAATAAGTCAACTCAACTTTTATGCATGTGTCTAACGGGATTCTTACTTTAACATTTGGAGTTTCAGCAATGTCAGGAACATTATTCAATATTTGATTTAAAATCAAAGTTGAGTTATAACTCACATTATATCTTTCGCTTCCATCAAAATTGTAGCTTCCTACTGGAGTTCTGATTTCAATAACATCAGACTCTGTATCATCCATGTAGATATCCCTGTACCTAAATGTAAAGTACATTTCAAATGCTGAAGCATTATCACCTGATTTGATTTCAATGGATAGGTTATCGTTGATAGTTGCTGTTGATCGAACAAATGAAATCATGTAATTAGGACTTTCCCAACCATCTATCGGATACAACTCTTTCCCTACAATATTGGTGCTTGCTGTAACTGAATTTCCTTCTGCATTTGTAAAGTTTAACTCGTAGGTATTGTCTGATGATACATTACCATCGAAATAATAAAGCGTTTGTTCTGGATAATAGAATAAACCACTGTCTTTAGGAACGTCTTCCGTTTCTTGCAGAGGATACTCATTCAACACTGTTCCACTCGGATCAATTTCATAAACTGAACCTGAAATTGTATCGTATTCTTGAGAGTCTCTGTCTGATGCACCAGAATTGGCATCACCAGTTGTTTGAAACAACTTGTTTATTTTGATGTATTGTCTTGTACTATCCTCATCCAATAAACCATAAACAACAGATATATCTTCATATGGAGCCAAAACATCTACGTCTGTTTCACAAGATTGAAAGATGTAAGGTAGAGCTAGTAATCCTATTAAGTAAGAAAATTTAATTTTCATGTTACAGTTTCGTTCGAACGGCAAAAATAGTGAAAGATCATAAACGAATCCAGCTTCATTAAATTGCTTTAATTTGCTTTCTGAAAACTCAAGCATTTTACCGAAATAAGATAAACCTATTACGATGGATAAAAATTTAGCACCTGTTAGTTCTGGGGTTAAAAAAATAACCACTCACGTTCTTCAAGAAATGAAGATGAAGGGTGAGAAAATAAGCATGCTAACGGCATACGATTACACCATGGCTAAAATCATTGACCATGCTGGTATTGATATGATTTTAGTTGGTGATTCAGCTTCAAACGTGATGGCTGGTCATGAGACTACACTTCCTATAACATTAGACCAAATGATTTATCATGCGGCTTCTGTTATTCGTGGAATCAACAACTGCTTGGTTGTGGTTGACTTACCATTTGGTACGTATCAGGGGAATTCTAAAACAGCTTTAGAATCTTCTATTCGCATTATGAAAGAGGCTGGCGGACATGCCATTAAAATTGAAGGTGGAAAAGAAATTATCGAGTCTGTAAATCGTATTCTTTCTGCCGGAATTCCTGTAATGGGTCACTTGGGATTAACCCCTCAATCCATATATAAGTTTGGTACTTATACCGTAAGAGCTAAAGAAGAGGAAGAAGCAGAACGCTTAATAGAAGATGCTAAACTCCTTGAGCAAGCTGGTTGTTTTGCAGTTGTTTTAGAAAAGATACCTGCAAAGCTAGCTAAAAAAGTTGCTGAAGAATTAACTATTCCTGTAATCGGTATTGGTGCTGGTAATGGCGTTGATGGCCAGGTTTTAGTTGTTCATGATATGCTGGGATTAAACAAAGACTTTTCTCCTCGATTCTTGAGACGCTATGCTAACCTGTATGAAGATATGTTGGGTGCCGTTCAAGGATACATTACAGATGTGAAAACACAAGATTTTCCAAACGATAAAGAACAGTATTAATAGATGCTTGATAGCAAAAGAATATTATTTGAAGACAACCACCTGTTGATCGTCAATAAAAAGGCTGGCGAATTGGCTCAAGGTGATTCTACTGGTGACAAAACGCTTTTAGATGAGGCAAAGGCTTACATCAAAGAAAAGTACAATAAGCCAGGCGATGTCTTCTTGGCAGTTGTACATCGCTTAGATAGACCAACAAGTGGAGTTATCATTTATGCTCGAACCAGTAAGGCTGCTGCTCGATTAAGCGAAGCTTTTCAGAAGAGAGATCTTGAGAAAACCTATTGGGCTATTGTTCAGGAAATGCCTGAAGACGATGAAGGTACTTTGGTTCACTATTTAAAAAAGAACCCAACCAACAACCGTTCCCATGCTTCTATCAAGGATAGACCTGGATACAAAAAAGCGGTGCTTCATTATAAATTTGTTGGCCGTGCCGATAGGTATTCTATGATTGAAGTAAAACTAGAAACTGGTCGTCACCATCAAATTAGAGCTCAATTATCTGCCATTGGTTGTCCAATTAAAGGTGATTTGAAATATGGTGCTGGAAGAAGCAATCCTGATGGATCTATTTCACTTCATGCTAGAAGTTTAAAATTCACGCATCCAGTTACTAAAAAGGTACTTTTCATTAAGGCTCCTGTTCCAAAAGATAACTTGTGGCAAACGCTAGAAAAACTTCAAAAATGACACGTTTCAAACGCTGGTTATTTCAAGATGTTGACAACAGCGGATTGATTCTTTGGAGAATTCTTCTCGGATTCCTACTAACTGCCGAAGCTTGGGGTGCAATTCTTACAGGCTGGATGAAGGAAACATATGTGGATCCTTCATTCCGCTTTCATTTTATTGGTTTCGATTTCCTTCAAATTCTCTCTGGTGAGTGGATGTACATCTACAACATAGTTATGGGAGTTTTTGGCCTGATGTTTATGTTAGGGTATCGATATCGATTGGCGGCCATTGGGTACTTCATTATGTGGAGTGGAATCTATTTTGGTCAAAAATCAAATTACAACAACCACTATTATCTACTCCTTTTATTAGTTGGTATAATGATTTTCATTCCCGCCAACCGATTTGCTTCTTTAGATGCCAAATCAAACCCAAGCATTAAATCATACAGTGCACCTCGTTGGGCATATTTTATCTTGCAATTGCAGTTTGCAATCGTTTATGTATTTGCCACAGTAGCTAAGTTATACCCCGATTGGCTAAAAGCAATTCCTGTTAGTTTGTGGCTCAATGCCAAGTCTGATTATTGGTTAATAGGACCACTACTTACTAAAGAATGGCTGCATTACTTTATGTCTTATGCGGGCATTTTCTACGATGGAACAATCATTCTATTTCTATTATTTAAACGTACTCGTGTTTTAGCACTCGTTTTATCGCTCATTTTTCACCTCTCAAATTCAGCGATATTCCAAATAGGTGTTTTCCCATTCATGGCCATTTCAGCCATACTTTTATTTTGGGATCCTGCAGTAATTAGAAAGCGATTCTTCAAAAAGAAACCTGCATTCATTACACCTGATAAACAGAGCATCCCGAATTGGTCTAATGCAGCTATTGTAGTTGTTGGAATTTACTTTATTTGGCAAGTTTATTTACCACTCAGACATCACCTGTATGAGGGCAACGTGCATTGGACTGAAGAAGGTCACCGACTTTCATGGCAAATGATGACTCGTTCTAAAAGAGGCTCTGTTTTCTTTTATGTGAAACTCCCAGATTCATCTAATAAAAGTTTAGAATTTCCAGCAAAACGAATTGCTCCTCACCAAGCAGGAAGTATGGCTACCAGACCAGATATGATTTGGCAATACGCTCAACACTTAAAAGAAATCTATCAAGATAGCTTAGGAGTAACTCCTCAAGTTTATGCTCATTCAAGTGTAAGCCTTAACGGTAGACCTTCTGCTCCACTCGTAAATTCTAAAGTAGATTTAGCAGCTGAACCTTGGAACAGGTTTGAGCACAAACATTGGATCTTGCTCATGAAAGACTAAAGCTTTTTGCGATTTTGCTTTTTCTCTGATAATATCTTCTTACTCTTTAATCGCTTTTCTTTACTGGCTTTTGATGGTTTAGTTTTCAGTCGTTTCTTTTTGGGTTTGATAGCTTTTGAAAGCATATCCATCAGCTTCAACTGCGTTTCTTCTTTGTTTTGTAATTGCGAACGATGCTTTTCTGAAGTGATGTGCAAAAATCCTTCATTATCAAATTTGTGAGAAATAGCTTTCTGAATTCGTTCTTTTTCAGTTTCTGTAAAAACATCACAGCTGTTGTAGTCGAAAATAAGTTCAACCTTGGTTTCTACCTTGTTGACGTTTTGCCCGCCTTTACCTCCACTCCTAGACGTTTTAAATTGACAATACGGAAGAAAATCTTCGATGAGATAAAGCATGTTCTATAATTTTGAGGCGCTATGGCAATTCAACAAATTTCTTTCAAGTTACCCGAATATAAAAGGGGTTTTCATTTGATAACGAATGAAGTGATTAATCAGTTATCCAATCTACCTCAAACCGGAATACTTCATTTGTTCATTCAACATACATCTGCTGGTTTGTGCATCAATGAAAATGCTGATCCAACCTTAAGAACCGATTTGGAATATGTGTTTAACAAATTGGCACCTGAAAACGACCCCAATTACTTACACATATATGAAGGTGCCGATGACATGCCTGCACACATCAAATCCATCATCACCGGAAATCAAATCAGTATCCCAATAACTAATGGTAAACTCAAATTAGGAACTTGGCAGGGAATTTACTTGTGCGAATTCAGAAATTCGGGTGGTAACCGAAAAATGGTAGCAACGGTAATTTCTTAAAGTTCAGATTTAACTTGCTCAACAGCAGTTGGAATAACTTGATTGAAATCTTCCATTAATTGAGGTAAACGTTCTACTCCATCACCCGTTTTACCTATCATCTCCATGTCTTTAATCTTATCTATAAAAGATGGAATTTGGACAGTATTAATGGTTGATTTTAGCTTATGAGCCTCTTTGCCCAAGCTGTTAAGATCGTTTTCTTCGTAGTACTTATTGATCAATTTCACCGATTCTGGAACGGTTTGAATAAATAAGGTTAGCAGCTGTTGAACAAATTCCTGATTTCCACCAGCCATTTCGTTCACGAAGTCAAGGTCGTATAGTTTATCGTTACTCATGATATAAGGGGCTATGGTTTCAAATTTAAGAATCTCAACGAAATCTACTATCAACTGTTAGTAACATTGGTGAAAACTACTCTTTATCGCGCCCAGTAAGGCTTTCAGGTTTTCTATTTTTGAAATGGCAGAAATATGCTTCATCAATAAGTATGGCTTTAAAAAGAAATCGTTTAAAATCTGAGGAATCAACTGAATCTCAACCTTCTTCTGAAACTAAAAAGAAGAAAAAAAACATCGTGTCTGAGAATTCGGCAAAGTTGAGAGCTCGATTTTCAAATCAGCAAATTAAAAATGCTGTTGGTCTTGTATTTTTATTCATTTCTACTACTCTTTTACTTGCATTTACCTCGTATATTTTCACAGGTTATGCAGATCAAAGCATTCTGAATACACCAATTGGAGAACTGACTGGCGAAGAAGAAATTCATAACTGGTTTGGTAAAAATGGAGCGGTTATCTCTCAAAAACTCATGGGAGATTGGTTTGGATTGTCGGCATTTTCATTGGTACTCATAACCTTTTTGATGGGTTTCAAGTTGGTGTTTGGCGTGATGTTGCTCCCTTTCAAAAAGACATTGCAATACACCTTATTTGCACTGATTTGGGTTCCTGCATTCCTAGGATTCTTTTTTGATGAAGGTAGACTCTTATTCTTAGGTGGAGGGATTGGCCAAACTATTAATCATTGGCTTGGTTTAAGCATTGGTAGCGCGGGTAGCTTCTTACTGATACTATTCACATTAGTGCTATTTGTAATGGTGAATTTCAACTTATCGCTTGTAAAGGTTTTTGAATTCATCTCTCCAAAAGAACCTGAGCAAAAACCTGCTGAAGAACACGATGATTCTGAAGAATTGCCAGATATTCTTCAAGATGAAATTCATGATCCAATTGAAGACGAAATCTCTGAAATTGAGGAAGAACATCAACATGAATTGGAAGATGAAGACGATGAAGATATTCCTGAACCTGTATTAAAAGAAGAAACTGTTTCAACGCCTACACCTACTCCAACATCTACCATAGTTGAAGAAACAACTAAGTCTGAGCCAGAAGAAGAAAAAGACGGATCAATTGCTCTAAATTTAGATGATAGTGAGCCTGAGACGAAACCAAAAGCTTCAGAAGAATCAGAAGATGAGTTAGAAATCGAAATTGAAGAAACTCCTGAAGAAGAAACCAGTTTCGAAGACGAGGATGAGCAGAAAAGTAAAAAGGCGCTGGAAGAATTTGGCGAATACGATCCAAAACTAGACTTATCGCATTTCCAATATCCAAAATTAGATTTGCTTGTTGATCACGGTGATGGCGAAATTAAAATTGACCGTGACGAATTGGAAGCCAATAAGAACCGAATTGTAGACACATTAAGAAACTATAAGATTGGAATTCAACACATTAAAGCCACAATCGGGCCTACTGTAACCTTATATGAGATTGTTCCTGAAGCTGGTGTTCGTATTTCTAAGATTAAAAACTTAGAAGATGATATTGCTTTGAGTTTATCGGCATTAGGAATTCGTATTATCGCCCCAATTCCGGGTAGAGGTACCATTGGTATTGAGGTTCCGAACCGAAATCCAGATGTGGTAAGTATGCGCAGTTTGGTTGCTTCTGAAAAATTCCAAAAAAGCTCCATGGCGCTTCCTATTGCTTTGGGTAAAACCATTAGCAACGAAACTTTTGTTACCGACCTGGCTAAAATGCCTCACTTATTAATGGCTGGGGCTACTGGTCAAGGTAAATCTGTTGGGTTAAATGCCATCTTAGTTTCATTATTATACAAACTCCATCCATCAGAAATTAAGTTTGTATTGGTTGACCCTAAAAAGGTTGAGCTTACATTATTCAACAAAATCGAGCGTCATTACCTAGCTAAACTCCCTGATGCTGAAGAAGCAATCATTACTGATACTACCAAGGTTATCCATACTTTGAATTCATTGTGTATCGAAATGGATCAGCGTTATGAAATGCTGAAAGATGCCATGGTTCGTAATCTGAAGGAGTACAATACCAAGTTTAAGGCTCGTAAATTGAACCCTGAAAATGGCCACCGTTTTTTACCTTACATTGTATTGGTTGTTGATGAGTTTGCCGATTTGATTATGACTGCGGGTAAAGAGGTAGAAACACCTATTGCTCGTTTAGCTCAGCTAGCACGTGCCGTTGGTATTCACTTAATTATTGCCACACAAAGACCATCTGTTAACGTAATTACAGGTATCATCAAAGCCAACTTCCCTGCTCGTATTGCCTTTAGAGTAACTTCTAAAATTGACTCAAGAACAATTCTAGATGCAGGTGGTGCCGATCAGCTGATTGGACGAGGTGATATGTTATTATCACTCGGAAATGACCTAGTTCGTCTACAGTGTGGATTTGTTGACACACCTGAGGTAGAATCTATTACCGATTTTATTGGATCTCAACAAGCCTACCCAAGTGCATTTATGTTGCCTGAGTATGTAGATGAAAACTCAAGTGGTGGTGCAGGTGATATCAATGATATGGATCGTGATGCTTTGTTTGAAGATGCTGCCCGAATCATTGTTCAACATCAACAAGGTTCTGCATCTTTGCTACAACGTAGACTTAAATTAGGCTACAACAGAGCCGGTAGAATTGTAGATCAATTAGAGGCTGCTGGAATTATCGGACCATTTGAAGGAAGTAAAGCCAGACAAGTATTGATTCCAGATGAAATGGCTTTGGAACAGTTATTGGAAAACTTAAGAAACTGATATTAAATTAAATCTTATGAAATACGCAATCATTCTAATTACCAGTTTATTAGTTGGATTTTCAAACTATGCTCAAGATAAAACACAGATCAAAGATCCTAAGGCAAAGGCTATTTTGGATAAACTGACTGAGGCTGGAAAAACTTATAAAACTGTTAAAGCATCTTTCGATTACAATCTTAAAAATGCCGATGCTGATATCGATGATACACAATCTGGACAAGTTTGGATTAAAGGTGACAAATACAAAATCACCTTAAACGGTATGGAAAGATACAGCGATGGTAAAACCATTTGGACATACCTTCCTGATGATGATGAATTGCAAATTGCAGAAGCAGGCACAGACGATTCTGAGCAAAACATGAAGCCTTCTGATCTATTTACTATGTATCAAAACGGTTTCAATTACATGTATGAGGCTAAAACTACAATCAATGGTAAGTCTTTAGATGTAATCAAATTATTCCCTGAAAAAGGTGGTAAACCATATCATACCATCAAGTTATTTGTGGATTCATCTAACAATGAAATCTACCAAATGTTAATCATGAATAAAGATGGTAATCACTTTACTTACACCATCAAAAAAATGGAAACGAATCTTGAATTGGCAGATTCTTTCTTCAAGTTTGATGAAAGCAAAGCTGGTGATATCATTGACTTAAGGTAATTAAACACTCACTTAACATTGGAAAGCCGACCAAATTATGGTCGGCTTTTTTTGTTGCGTTTAGAATATTCTTCCTATTTTGCCGAGCTAAATCTTTATCCCTTTTATCTCGCTCTCTTGATCATTTTATGATCCCCCCCAAGTCGAGACCCCCCCTCGATAATTAGGATAAACTTTAATATCAGTCATTTATGACGGGTAAAGTTTGTAACAATTATATCCTAAATATTAATCTGTGCTTATGAAAAGAAACCATTTTTTAGAATGGAGATCTATTCTGATGGGCTTAATAGCTCCATTAGTTTTTTTCTCCTATTCAAGTCATTTACATGCTCAAGTTTTAATTGAAGATTTTAGCGGTGGCTCATTGCCTACTGGATGGTCAATAACTTCAGCTTCAAATGATTCATGGGAATTTGGAGGATCGGTAGATTTTGGTCCTGCAACTGTCATTATAGATGCTACTGGTAATTCAGGTGAATATGCTCATATTGACTTTAGTGATGATCCAGATACTACGGCATTACTAACTCCAAGGGTTAGTATTGCTGGTTTAACCAACCCAGAACTATCTTTTTACTATATTACACAAACAACCTCTACATCATTTTCACCATACAATAGACTTATAGTTGACTATTGGAATGGTGCTTCATGGACCAATATTACTGTTATTGACTCACTTACAACTTTAGGGTGGACTCAATATCAATTCAACATTAGTTCATATACTTTCAACACAGATAGTGTTCAATTCAGGTTTGCAGCACAAGAAGGTGGTGCCGCTGTTGGAGGTACAGGGACTGCAACTTATGATCAAGATTTAGCTCTTGATGAAATAAGAATTGGTGATCCAATTACATGTCCGGCAGTTTCCTCATTAACGGCTAATAACTTCACATCATCAG